>CAJXXO010000063.1 GCA_913062655.1 uncultured Bacteroidota bacterium
AAGGCCGCCAGGCCGACCATCATCAGTATAGCATAGAACAAGGATCGGAGAAAGGGTTGGCCTTTTCGGTAATTGTACCCCGCAATAGCCAATGCGATCAGAAAGAGCAGCCCTCCAAAAACAGGCAACGACATAAAAACTTCTTTCGTTGATGTAACAATAATTAACCGCCAGACGTCACGTTGTAAACCCGGCAATCCTGATTTTTGTGCCGAACAACCCAAATCCATGAAACACGCTTTTCTTGTGCTCCTGTGCCTCAGTTATTTATCGACTGCGGTAGCCCAAAACAAATACACCATCAGTGGCTATGTAGAGGATGCGAAGACAGGTGAAGTGCTTATTGGCGCTAATGTGTACGATCAAAATACCCTCCTCGGTACAGCTACCAATACCTACGGTTTTTTCAGTCTGACCTTACCCGAAGGCCAGGTAGCCTTTACCGTCTCTTTCGTGGGCTATCCGGCTTATGTCGATACCTTTTACCTGGACCGCGATACCCAATTTACCCTGCCCTTGGCCAGCAGCTTTGACCTGGATGCTGTGGAAGTGCAGGCCACTAAGGTTAATCGCATCGAGGAGATGACACAAATGAGTACCGTATCGGTGCCCATTGAGCAGATCAAGCAGTTACCGGCCTTCATGGGCGAAGTCGATGTGCTGAAGGCATTACAACTTTTACCCGGTGTACAGAGCGGGAATGAAGGCACCAGCGGCCTGTTTGTCCGGGGAGGGAGTCCGGATCAAAACCTGGTCTTGCTTGATGGGGTGCCGGTGTACAACGTCTCGCACCTCTTTGGTTTCTTCTCCGTCTTCAATGCGGATGCTTTGAATAGCGTGCAGCTCATTAAAGGGGGTTTTCCGGCACGGTATGGGGGTCGCCTGAGCTCTGTGTTGGAGATCAATATGAAAGAAGGCAACAACAAAGAGTGGCATGGCGAAGGCTCGGTAGGTATCATTGCTTCCAAGCTTACGGTGGAAGGGCCGCTCATTAAAGACAAAGCTTCCATTCTCGTCTCCGGCCGAAGGACATATATCGACCTCCTGGCCCAGCCGATCATCAAGGCGGGCTTTGCGAGTGATGGCGGCTCAGGATCAGCAGGCTATTATTTCTATGACCTGAATGGCAAGATCAACTATAAAATATCCGACAAGGACCGCCTCTATTTCAGCGCCTACATGGGTGACGACCGGTTTTATTTCCGCGAGCGGATCCGCTTTTCTGAGCCGGGATATGAGTCTGAAGAGCGCTTTGGGGGAGAACTCACCTGGGGCAACGTCACCAGCGTTTTGCGGTGGAACCACCAGTTTAACAAGAAATTATTCAGCAATGTAACAGCCTACTACAGCCGATACCAATTCAACACAGGCGTGGAAGATGGGATCAAGGAGACAGAGAATGGCGTGACCACAGAAGAGTTTTTCGGTCTGCGGTATTTCTCGGGTATTGACGATTGGAGCGGTAAGATCGACTTCGATTGGGTGCCTAATGCCAATCATTATGTCCGCTTTGGGGCCAGCGGCATTTATCACACCTTCCGACCGGGCGCTACGCAGTTTGAGGCCGATTTTGGTGTGGGTAGCGCACTCGATACTACCATTGCCGGAAACAATACACGAGCGGGCGAATACCGGGTCTATTTTGAAGACGATATCAAGGTCAATGAACGCTTTAAGATGAACATTGGCGTGCATGGTTCTGCCTTTGCCGTGGACAATCGATGGTACTATGATGTGGAGCCCCGATTATCTATGCGCTACCTGCTTACCGACAACCTATCTGCCAAAGCCTCCTATGCGCGTATGTCGCAGTACATTCACCTGCTCACCAACAGTGGGGTAGGCCTGCCGACCGATCTCTGGGTGCCGGCCACCGATCGGGTGCCTCCACAGCGCTCCTGGCAAGTAGCGGCCGGATTGGCGCAGACACTCGCTAACGAGTTTGAGGTAAGCCTGGAAGGCTATTACAAAGTGATGAACAACGTCATCGAGTACCGTGATGGGGCTAGTTACCTGGGCAATGCCAACGATTGGGAATCGCAGGTGGCGAGTGGTAAAGGCTGGTCGTATGGCGCAGAGCTGTTTGTGCAGAAAAAGACGGGTAAGACTACCGGATGGCTGGGGTATACCCTCAGTTGGACCAACCGGGAATTTATGGAGCTCAACTTTGGCGAACCTTTCCCTTACAAATATGATCGCAGACATGATCTGTCCATTGCCGTGGTACATGAGATCAATGACAATTGGGAGGTGTCCGGTACCTGGGTCTATGGTACGGGTAATGCCATAAGCTTGCCCTTGCAGCAATACAGGAGCACTTATTTAGGTGATGGTAACGATCCATTCTCCAGTTTTTACAGTTCCTTGTCGTACTACGAATCGCGAAATGGATTCCGCATGCGGGCGTACCACCGGATGGACCTGGGTGTCACCAACAAGAAAGCCACAAAGTGGGGTGAAAGACGCTGGAATCTGAGCGTTTACAATGCCTACAGCCGGTTAAATCCTTTCTTTATCTATTATGGTTCGGATGACTTTGGTAACCCGGCCTTCCGCCAAGTGAGTTTGTTCCCCATATTACCCTCCATTAGCTACGCCTTCTCATTCTGATACTATGAAATCGATATACTTCATTATACTTCTGTCCTTTGCTACCGCCTGTGAGTTGGTGGTGCCCATTGACCTACCCGACCAGGAGCCCAAGTTGGTGTTGAATGGCTTCCTGGAAGCTGACTCAGGCGCTACCGTTTTCTTGTCTAGAAGTTATGGCATGTATGAGGAGTTCGACATTGATCCGGTACCAGGCGGACAAGTAACGATAGCAGAAAATCAAGGATCCGCTGTTCCCATGTTCCAGGATAGGGATGATTCTCTTCGTTTTGATCTGGATGCCCTTACCATTCAACCGGGTAACACCTATACCGTTGAAGCTTCAGCACCAGGCTACGAGACTGTTCGTGGCGTTACCACGGTACCCCAGCGTATTACCTTTGATACGGTAGAAGTGGATCTGGGTGCCCGCAGAGACCGGGATAGCGTATTGTTTGATGTATGGACACTGCATCTAACAGACCCGCCAGGGGAGGAGAACTACTATTTCTTGCGGGTGTACCTGGATACCGACATTGAAAACTACTTGATTTGTTTTGAGACCCTGGACCCTGTATTAGCTGATTTGGATGTGTTGAATAACGGGAATGATGTTGCGAACCTTTGTGAAGGTCGATTCAATGATGTAATCTTCAATGGGACTACGTATGAATTGCAAGTTTTTACGGAGGCCTTTTACCGTCAGCAGCCGGATGCCACCATTGAGTTTGAATTGTTGCATCTGGACCAGGCGGCTTACAATTATCTGTTGTCTTCTGAAAGGCAGTTTAATACAGAAGGCAATCCATTTGCCGAACCCGCCATTGTTTTCAATAACATTGAGAATGGGTTTGGTATCATAGGTTCTGTAACTTCCACCACATACCGGGTAGAATTGTAAGAATTGTATATGCGTTGGTTGCTAGGATTGGTTTTCGTTTTTTGTGCATGGTCTGCTGCCGGACAGACATGGTCGGGGGTGGTGATCGATTCGGCAGATCAAGCGCCCTTGCCATTTGTGCATATTCTGGTAGATGGCGACCCACAAAAGGGTGAGGTCACCGACCTGGATGGCACCTTTAGTATTCCGCCCATGGAGAATGCCACTTACCTGGAGTTTCGCTATGTAGGCTACAGAACTGTTCGGGTGCCGGTGGAGCGCTTCTCGGAACGTAGAGTAATAGCGCTGGTGAAGACCGGCATTCAATTGGCGGAGGTAGAGGTAAAAGCAGGCGAAAACCCGGCTCATCGTATCATTAAGCGGGTGATCGACAATCGAAAGCAGAATAACCCCTTGTCGTACGATAATTTCTCCTATCAGGCGTATGATAAGCTGATCGTGACCAGCAACAACTACCTGAAGGAGGAGTTGCTGGTAGCATCAGACAGCACCTGGTTTCAAGTGCCGGACTCGCTGCAATCACAGGTAGATAGTATCTCTACTGACACATCCGGGCTGAGTTTCCTGGATAGCAACTACCTCTTCATTCTGGAAACGGTATCCCAACGTGATTTTCAAGGGCCGAGTAAAGACGTAACAGAGATTATGGGTACGCAGGCGTCAGGATTGCGTATTCCGGAGTTGTTTCTGCAGGCTACAGATTTTCAGCCTTTCTCTTTTTACGAGGACCGGATAGAACTGCTGGGTACATCTTATGTCAACCCCATCGCCAAAGGCGCTATCAACCGCTATTTCTATGACCTGCAGGATACCCTGTATGATGGACCGGATAGCATCTATGTGATCGCTTATCGGCCGAGAAAGGGAAAGACATTCCAGGGTTTACAAGGTGCCTTGTATATCCATACGGATGGGTATGCGGTGCAGCACTTGCTGGCAGAACCGGTGGGCACCTTCGGTATGAAGATGCATATACAACAGACGTATCAGCGGGTAAATGGCCAATGGTTTCCCGATCAGTTGCATACCGACCTGGCTTTTCCTTTTATCTGGATCGAAGATGGGCCTGCGGTAGCCACGGCAAGAAGCTATTTGTCTAAGGTGACTGTCAACAAGGAGCAGGTCGAGAAAAAGAATACACGCTTTGCAGTGCGGGTACTGCCTAAGGCGGAGAAAAAGGATAGCGACTGGTGGGCGCAATACAGGCGCGATACCCTCACGCCTAAAGAGCAACAGACCTATGTGGTACTGGATAGTTTGAGTGAAGAAGTCGGTGCAGAGCGAAAAATTCGATGGCTCCTGGCTTTAGCACGCGGAAGTGTACGCAGTGGCCCGATCGACTGGCCTATAAAAGATTGGGTGGCCTTTAACAATTATGAAGGGGTTCGCCTGGGGCTGGGTGGAAAGACTAATGAGCTCTTTTCAGATCGTATCGTATTGAAGGGTAATGTGGCGTATGGTACCCGCGATAAGGCCTGGAAATATGGTGCCTCTGTGGCTGCACAGTTTTGGCCGGGGGCAGATGCCTGGTTGCGGGTAGGCTACCGGGATGAAGTATTTGAATCAGGTAGGCAAAGAATACAGGTAGAGCCAGCCGATGAGCTGTGGTTGCACAATATCCGTAAGTACCTGGTCAGTGATATGTTTACTGAACGGGCCTTCTCCCTGGAAATGCCCTTTCGACCCTTGCCAAGCCTCACGGTGGAGCCTTTTATACGGTCGGGTAGCTGGCAGTCACCTTTCCAATACCAGTTGGCTTGGTTAGAAAGTGATAACATCACGGTTTGGCAACGGGACTTTTTCTTTACCGAGGTAGGTGCGCGGCTGAAGTGGGTGCCGGGGCAATCCTTAGCCAGGATCCGAAGCCGGGTCATTCCCATGAATAGCAACAAGCCGGCTTTCTGGCTAAGCTATCGGCAAGGTATACCGGAGCTGTATGGTGAATTGACGTACCAGGCGGTAGAAGGTCAATTTCAGTATCGACACACCTGGCGCAACAATACGGCCACCGGTTTGGATATCAATGCCGGATGGATCGAAGGTAGAGTGCCGTACTATCAGCAGTTTCTAGCCCGTGGGTCACGTTTTACCAATGCGTATTATGTGATCGAAAACAATTTTCACACCATGCCCATTCACACCTATCTGGCCGATCGATATGCTACGGCATTTGTACGGCACGAATTTGGCCACCTCTTCAAAGGCAAAGGATTCTTTCAGCCTCGCTGGGTACTGACCCTGGGGGGCTATTGGGGTGACATAAAACATCCGGAATACCACCGCAACAATACATTTGCCGTGGCGCCAAAAGGCTATTATGAAGGCGGTTTAATCATCCACGATATCTACAGTACTACAGACAACTTGGGACTAAACACGGGGTTAGGTGTAGGGGCATTCTACCACTTTGGGCCCTATGCTACGGGCAATTGGCAAGATAACCTGGCCTTCCGGGTCGCCATTCGGTTTGGCATAGGGGAATAAAAAAAGGCCCGCACATTGTACGGACCTTTTGTGTATCATGTAGCGACAGACTATCGCTTTTCCTTGATTCTGGCCTTCTTACCACGCAATTCACGCAAGTAGAAGATACGTGCTCTGCGTACGCGACCACGCTGGTTGATCTGAATGCTTTCGATATTGGGTGAGTGAACCGGGAAGATACGCTCTACACCGATGTTGCCACTCATTTTTCGGATGGTAAACGTTTCTGTAGTGCCTGTGCCGCTACGCTGCAATACGGTGCCCTTGAAGGACTGTGTACGCGTTTTATCACCTTCTTTGATGAAGTAGCTAACGGTAATGGTATCACCTGCTTTGAAGTCAGGCACTTGATTGGTAGGATTTACCTCGTTTGTCAGTTGTTGTACGATGTCCATAGTCGTAGTCTATTAAATGGTCTTTCGCAAAGCGAATGCAAAGGTAATTAAAATTGCAAGCAAAATAAATGGCGGTAGGCTAAATTTTACACATCCTCATTATCCAGGAGATCCGGCCGTCTTTTTCGGGTGCGTTCCAGTGCTTGTTCATAGCGCCAGTCTTCAATTTTAGCATGCTGACCGCTCAGCAGGATATCAGGTACTTGCCAGCCTCTGTACTCCGCTGGACGGGTGTAAACGGGCGGGGAGAGGAGCTTGTCCTGAAAGGAATCAAAAAGCGCAGAGGTCTCATCATTGAGTACACCGGGTAGCAGGCGGCCGATGGCATCTACCAGCACTGCGGCAGCTAATTCGCCACCTGAAAGGACGTAATCTCCTATACTGATCTCTTTCGTGATAAAATGCTCCCGGATTCGTTCATCCACGCCCTTGTAATGGCCACACAGGATCATCAGATTGCCTTGCAGGCTAAGTTGATTGGCTATGGATTGATTCAGTGTGTCGCCATCGGGTGTCATATAGATGATCTCGTCATAGGCGCGTTGCTGCTGCAGGTGTTCGATACAGCGTACCACCGGTTCCAGCATCATCACCATGCCGGCTCCACCGCCAAATTGATAATCGTCCACCTGCTTGTGCTTGAAAGGGGAGTAGTCGCGCAATTGGTGCACCTCCACTTCCAGCAGGCCTTTGTCCTGGGCGCGCTGCATGATGGAGTGCTGGAGCGGGCTCTCCAATAACTCAGGTAGTACGGTGATGATATCGATACGCATGATTACAAGTATACGTCCAACAAGCCTTCGGGCAGATCCACCGACACTATTTTGCCGGTCTCATCGATTTCGAGCAGAAAGTCATCATGTAGGGGTACCAATACTTCGTTGCCTTCATAATCGATACGCGCGACTTCCTGCTGAGGCAGGTCGTATATCGCTTCGATAACCCCCAAGGTGCCCAGCCGAAGGTCCTGAATGGTAAACCCGATAAGTCGTGTAAAAGATAAATCCGCTGTCAGTTCCACCTCATCTTCGGGGAGGTAGAGGTCTGCTCCTTGCCAGGCTTTCCCCTCCTCCTTGCTGTTGACTTCCTCCAGCTTAAGAATGGGGGTGGCCGAAGACCAGGCGCGGATGTATTCTACAAATATAGGCAGCATGCCCTCCGGACGGGCAACAAAAAAGGCTTCAACGGGAGTGAAGCCTTCTTCGTTATCGGTTGGTGTGGAGTCGAAGTCGATGTTCATCTCAACTTTCAGCTCTCCCTTCACCCCAAATGTCCGAAGGATACGTCCCACACGGGTATACCCTTCCGGTGTCATGGTTATTCTGCTTTCTTATCGTCTTCTTTCTCTTCGGCTGCTTCCGCTTTCTTCTCTTCAGCAGCATCTTCCTTCTTTTCTTCCTCTTTAGCCGGTTCCTCTGTCTTGGCTTCTGCAGCCGGTTCTTCTTTCTTTTCTTCCTCCGCTTCTGCTTTGGCTTCTGCCGGCTCTTCTGCCTTTTCTTCTGCAGCTTCTTCCTGGGCTGGTGCAGCTTCTGCTGCTTCCTCGGCCTTTGGCTCCTCGGCTGCTGCCTCCGCTTCATCACCCCGCTCTGCTGCTGCCGCTGCCGCTACATCATCGATGGTTTCTTCTTTGGCTTCTTCTTCTGCCGACTCGCCTTTAGAGGCTGCTTGTGCTTCTGCTACCGCCTTAGCTGCGGCCTCAGACTTTTCGGCTTGTTCCTTCTCGCGCTTGGCTTTCGCAGCGGCTTCCGCTTTGTCGAACTCCGCACGAGCGGCCTGCTTGGCGGCTTCACGCTTCTCGCTGATCTGCTTCTCGCGCTCTTCCATGAAGGTCTTGAACTTGGCTTCCGCCTCTTCGGCTGTCATAGCGCCTTTAGCCACGCCACGCATCAGGTGCTTCTTGTACAAGATACCTTTGTAGGACAAAATAGCACGAACGGTATCGGTGGGCTGTGCCCCCTTTTCCAACCACTCCAGGGCGCGGTCGCCATTCAACTCGATCAAGGCGGGGACTGTGGTGGGATTGTACGTGCCGATGCGCTCAATAAACCGGCCGTCACGCTTTACGCGGCTGTCGGCAGCCACGATGAAGTAAAATGGACGCTTTTTCCGCCCATGTCTTTGCAATCTCAATTTTAAAGGCATAAATCAATTATGTTTGGTGAATGAATCCCGAGGGTACAGAGCGAATCTGTGTGTCGGGTGGTTTTCAGCGGGTGCAAAGATACGATTAAGCTGAGATTCAGGCAATAGTAACCTATCTTTTTAGTCCGGGCATGCCGCGCATAGCTTTTGCCATACCCCCCATCTTCGTCATCTGCTTCATCATCTTACGCATTTGATCAAATTGCTTGACGAATTGATTGACTTCGGTGATGGTATTGCCACTTCCTTTTGCGAGCCTTTTTCTACGGCTTCCATTTAGCAACTCTGGATTTTCCCGCTCTTCTGGTGTCATGGATAAGATGATGGCTTCAATCTTGCTGAATTGGGCATCATCAATGTCCAGGTCGCGTATTTGCTTGCCCATTCCGGGGATCATGCCGAGCAAGTCTTTGATGTTACCCATCTTACGGATCTGGCCGAGCTGATCGAGGAAATCGTTGAAGTCAAACTTGTTTTTGCTGATCTTCTTCTGCAGCTTACGCGCCTTCTCCTCATCATATTGCTCTTGCGCCTTTTCCACCAGCGACACTACGTCACCCATACCGAGGATACGCTGCGCCATACGCTCGGGGTAGAAGATGTCGAGGGTATCCATCTTTTCGCCACGGCTCACAAATTTTATCGGCTTGCCGACCGTGTATTTGATGGATAGGGCGGCACCACCGCGGGTGTCCCCATCAAGTTTGGTGAGTACTACACCTTCATAGTCGAGACGTTCGTTGAAGGCCTTGGCGGTGTTTACCGCATCCTGACCTGTCATGGCATCTACCACAAACAACGTCTCTTGTGGCCTTACCGCCTGTTTGATGGATGAAATCTCATTCATCAGCGTTTCATCAATGGCCAGCCGGCCCGCTGTATCGATGATCACCTGGTTAAAGCCGTTGCTTTTCGCATGGGCAATACCTTGCTTAGCGATAGTGACGGCATCCTTGCTCTCTTTATCGGAAAAGACCTCTACACCAATCTGATCGCCCAGTACGTGGAGCTGATCGATGGCCGCAGGCCGATACACATCACAAGCCACCAATAGAACCTGCTTCGATTTTTTCGTTTTCAGGTAGTTGGCCAGTTTGGCGGCAAAGGTGGTTTTACCCGAACCTTGCAGTCCGGACAGCAATACTACAGCCGGTTCGCCTTTAATATTGAAGTCGGCAGATTCGCCACCCATCAATTCGGCCAGCTCATCCTGTACGATCTTCACCATCAACTGACCTGGAGAAACGGCCTTAATCACCTTTTCGCCCAAGGCTTTCTCCTTCACCCGGTCGGTGAAGTCCTTGGCTATTTTGTAGTTAACGTCAGCATCCACCAGTGCCCTTCGGATTTCCTTCACCGTAGTGGCAATATTCACATCCGTGATACGGCCCTGGCCTTTTAATTTCTTAAACGCGTCTTCTAACCGGTCGGTAAGATTGTCAAACATAGTAGCGATACGCTTTTAGCGGAGGGCAAAAATAAAGGTTTCCCCGCATTGCGCATAAGGGGATACGTTGGTTGATGGTCACTCTTCCCCTAAGTAATATTTCAATAGGTGTTTTCTGGTGGAGGAGCGCAGCTTATTCAGCGCCTTATCCCGGATTTGCCGTACTCTTTCCCGGGTGAGTTCCAACCGCTCGCCAATAGCTTCCAGGGAAAACTGATCTTCATGCCCAATGCCAAAATAAAGGCACAGTACTTCGCGCTGACGGAGCGTTAGTTGGGACATGGAGCGCTTAATTTCCTGGCGCAGTGATTCGGTGTGGGTAAGGTTGCGATCGGCTTGCTCGGCATTGTTATCCACCATTACATCGATGAGGCTGTTAGCTTCGCCTTCCTGAAATGGAGCGTCCATCGACACATGCCGGGCCGCCACGCCCATTGTTTTAGAGATCTCATCGTACTCAATCTCCAGCAATTCTGAGAGCTCTTCCGGGGTGGGTTCACGCTCAAACTCTTGTTCCAGTTTGGCAAATGCGCGATTGATTTTGGAGAGGGAGCCCACCTTATTGAGGGGCAGCCGTACTATGCGGCTTTGTTCGGCCAGGGCCTGCAAGATCGATTGCCGGATCCACCATACGGCATAGGAGATAAACTTAAAGCCACGGGTGTGGTCAAACCGTTGCGCGGCTTTTATAAGGCCCAGGTTGCCCTCATTGATCAGGTCGGGAAGGGACAGTCCCTGGTTTTGGTATTGTTTGGCTACCGATACTACGAATCGGAGATTGGCTTTGGTAAGTGCTTCCAAGGCATGGTGATCGCCCTTCTGTATTCGTTTGGCGAGTGCCACCTCCTGTTCAGCCGTGAGGAGGTCGACTTTACCAATTTCCTGGAGATACCGCTCGAGGGATTGGCTCTCCCGATTGGTGATAGACCGTGTTATTTTTAATTGACGCATGGACCACTGATTTTAGATAACATACCTGTTCACCCTACGTCAAAGCCATCATTTT
>CAJXXO010000064.1 GCA_913062655.1 uncultured Bacteroidota bacterium
AGAACCGGTGCCGGGTATTGAGTTTGAATATGAAATGGCACAACAACTGGTTCCGGATATTGCGCTGGAGGAGGTAAATAAGAAGCCACAAAAATGGATGACCGATGATAACACCGTCATTATTGTCACCGGTCCGGAGAAAGAAGGTGTGGAGATGCCCTCAGAAGAGGAAGTGCTGGCTACCTACAACGAAGTAAGAGCTAAGGAAACAGAGCCGTATGTAGATGATTATCAAGAACAGGAGCTCCTGGTCAATACACCTGCATCGGGAAGCATCGTTGAGGAGTCTTCCATCGAAGAGTTGGGCGTAACAGAGTTGACTTTCGATAATGGGGCCAAGGTTGTGCTGAAGCCAACCGACTTTAAAAATGATGAAATACTCATCTCAGCCTACAGTTTTGGAGGCTCCAGCTTATACCCTGATGAAGACTATTACACGGCTTCAATGGTATCACAAGTCGTGATGGAAAGCGGCATCGGGGAGTTTAGCAAAACCGATCTCAACAAGGCACTGAGTGGAAAGAGCGTGGAGATTTATCCAATGGTGGATAATCTTACGGAAGGATTGCAGGGCAATACTACACCGGAAGATTTTGAAACGTACCTCCAATTGCAATACCTCTACTTTACGGAGCCCCGCAAAGACCCGACTTCATTTGCCAGCTTCAAGCAGCAACAAAAAATGATTTACAAGAACCTCGATGCCAACCCGCAATTCTACTTTATGAAGCGGTACATGAAGGTCTTGTATGATAACCACCCCCGTGCCAAGGTGCCAGAGGCAGAGGATTTCGATAAGATTGATCTGGATAGGCTATTTGAGATCTACAACGAGCGCTTTGGCAATGCGGGTGACTTTACCTTCTTCATTGTCGGCAACTTTGATGTGGAAGAGGTAAAGCCTATGTTGGCTACCTACATCGGTGGGTTACCGGGTGAAGAAAGCCGTGAGACCTTTGAAGATGTAGGCATCCGCTATCCGGAGTCTGCGAAGAATGAGATCATTCGCAAAGGAACCGAGCCGAAGAGCATGGTGACCATGTCTTACACTGGTGACTTTGATTGGAACTACGAGAATCGCTTCAAAATTCGCGCATTGGCAGATGTACTACGCATCAAGTTGCGTGAGAGTATGCGCGAAGACAAAGGAGGCGTGTATGGCGTAGGGGTCAATGCACAGCCAGGGCATTATCCGATCGAGGATTATCTCTTCTCCATCCAGTGGGGATGCTCACCGGAAAATGTTGAAGAGCTGATCGAGACGGCTAAGGGTGAGATGGAAACCCTAATGGCTGAAGGGGCTACAGAAAAAGACCTCAAAAAAGTGAAAGAGACAATGCTCCGCTCTCGAGAGACAGACATGAAGGAGAACCGCTTTTGGGCCAGTGCCCTCCAGCAATATTATAAGCACGGAGAGGATCCGACCCGACTGCTGGAATTTGAGGAGCATGTCAATACCTTATCTTCAGACGATATCAAGGCGGCTGCTAACCTCTATTTCAATGATGATCGACTGATTCAGTTTGTAATGTATCCGGAAGATCAAGAGGAGCTGCTGAACTAAATAGGGGGAATCGAAAGTTCCTGTGAGCCATCTGTCTTATGATAGATGGCTCTTTTTTTACCACACATTCACTTCGGGCTCTAGCTGAATGCCAAATGCATCTTTTACAGCCGCCTGAATCTGCTGCGCCAATTGCCAGACTTCTGCCCCTGTCGCTCCACCGTAATTGACCAATACCAGTGGTTGTTTTACGTGTGTACCAGTGGCGCCTACCCGCTTGCCTTTCCATCCCGATTGCTCAATCAACCAGGCAGCCGGTATTTTTACCTCTTCATCCGGTAAGGGATAGTGCGGCATGTCCGGATAGTTCTTTTGCAACGATCGGAAGCGTGAATCAGCTATTACCGGGTTTTTAAAAAAACTTCCGGCATTGCCCAGCACTTTGGGATCAGGTAGTTTGCTCTGACGAATTCGAATAACCGCTTTACTAATGGCCTGAATAGACAACTCTGTAAGGGCCATATCTGCCAATGTTGACTGAATGGCTCCATAGGAAGTATGAAAGGTGGTAGGCTCTTTCTCTAATCGAAATACCACGTGTGTGATTATGTATTGCCCTTTCAGTTCATGTTTGAATACGCTCTCCCGATACCCAAACTGACAGGCCTCCAGCGAGAAAGATCGTACTGCTCCGGTAGCCATTTCCACCGCCTCGAGGTGGTCGAAGGTGTCTTTTATCTCCACCCCGTAGGCGCCAATATTTTGCATGGGGGCGGCACCCACATAGCCAGGTATGAGGGACAGATTCTCTAATCCACCCCAGTTTCGATCCAGCGTCCACAGCACCAGGTCATGCCATACTTCACCCGCACCGGCTTTTACCCACACATATCGGTCATCTTCCTTAATTGCCGTAATGCCCTTGATCTGATTGTGAAGGGTAAGCCCTGGAACATCTTGGGTCAGCAGAACATTGCTGCCCCCTCCCAGTATGAAGAGAGGCCATTTTTTTTCTTTGGCATGACGCAAAAGGCTTTGGAGTTCCTCTACATTTGTAAAGGCAGCAAAATTTTCCGCCTCAACATGCAAACCAAAGGTGTTGAATGGTCGTAAGGAAACTTGCTGCTGAATGGACATGGCGCAAGGTTAAGGATTTTTCATGAATGGATACAGGCTCTTTATTCGTCTCTGGCTGCTGATGGTAGCGGTTTTGACGCTTTCTGTCAACAGTTGGGGGCAACAGTATAAAACCGCTCGCACTGATTCACGCGTATTTTACGAAGGGGGAGGCGAAATGCATACCGTACAGGTGGTGGCGCAGCAAGGCCTCGGCAGCAACGATACGGCATTTACCTTCTACACGGTGGTAGATACCGGTACCGGTCTTCCGGCTACCTGCGACCTCATTCCGAATGCAATCGGCTGGTTGGGAGAGCGTATGGTAGTGCAGGATTCTTTGCGCAACCTCTTTTTCAACGCGCAAGGCGATACGATCACTTTCCGACCTGGTGCAGCACTGGGTAATGTCTACAGGATTTATACCTTTCCCAATGGCGACTACATGGAGGCTACCAATATTGGATTGCAGTTTGCAGTCTTCATCGATAGCTTCAGCCGATTCAAAACCATACAGCTACAAGTGCGGAATAGCCAGGGACAGCCAATAGCGCACCCTATGAATGGCAAAACGATGGAGTTTTCGGAGCGGTTTGGTATGAAAAAGGGGTTCAACCTCTACCACTTTCCAAATGATACTACCACTTACCGGCTAATTGGTCATGAAAGTGCAGGACTCGGGCAGCGTTCGCTCAATGTCTTCCATGTATTCGACATCCGGCCCGGCTATGAGTTTCACTTTGTGGAGCGCCAGAATGGTCTGGTTACAGCATTGGAAAAGCAGTTTGTGCAACAAGCTTTTGACATTGGGCTTGGCGATACCTTTTTGTTGACCTATGAGCGGTGGCGCAAGGAATACTTGTATGATGCATTAGGCGAAGCCATTGACTCTAGCTTTATCAATGACACCATTACCGAGCGAATAGTCTATGCCGATTATAGTTTTTTGAATGGTAGTCACCGGCAAGTGTTTGAATACCGACCTGACACATTCGGCTATGCTATTCACCGTTTGGTGGACTCACTGGGGCCACGGTTTCGAAAAGATATGCAATGGCCTTACACCTTGTCTTCCGGGGCGGTTTGTCTGGAGCCACAGCCAGATAGCGTTTTAACCGAGCATTATGGAGACGGATTAGGGCTCACCCTGCTGCGCATAGCCAGATCCAATGGGGACATGTGGGAGCGGCAGATGGTTTACTACCAAAGAGGCATTGAGCAGTGGGGCAACTTTATTGATTTCTACCCATTGGGATTACCGGACACAAAAGAACATACCCTGACATTAGCCCCTAATCCATCCAAAGATATTCTTCGGATAGAGGGGTTGACATCCCCGTTGCATGTAGCGGTTTTTCATATTTCAGGAGCCAAGGTATGGGAAGACAGGATTTATCCAGACGAAGTATTGTCCATATCCGACTGGCCTGCGGGTGTTTATTTTCTGATTGGCAGCAGGGATGACCAGGTGTACCGTGGTAAGCTAATTAAGCTCTAATTATCCAGGCGCTGCAGGCCTGCCTTAGCTTGCGTATCCAGGCTCGACTCATAAGCATGGCCTTTGTAACTGCGGCACTTTTCAAAAAAATAGCGGGCTTTCTCTTTGTTGCCTTCCTCTTCGAATATCAGGCCCAACTGTAAGGCGGCATTGGGGGCAAAGTAATATGCACTGCCATCATTGTATTTCAAGGTGGCATAAAAGAGTTTTTTGGCCAGGTCGTACTTGTGTTGCGCTTGCAGAATGCGTCCGGCCCGGTAGGTAAACTCCAATTGGTCGCGCAACCGGTCGAAGTCGGTCCGTTTTTTGTCTTTCAACAGTGTGAGCGCTTCTTCATAGTACCCGCCATCATAGCGTAAGCGCGCTTTGAGCAAAAGCGGGTGCGGTACTTCGCCTCGTTCTGCCTCCTCCTGCGCTGCCTTATCGGGGTCTACCGTAGCCGTTCCGGTCTGCTGTAGCTGCTGCATGTAGGCTTTGTATTGGGTGGTATCGCCACCGATCAAAGCCATCCACGCCATTTTTTGATAGGCTTCCTTCTTGTAATGCCGGCCTGGAAAATAGTCAAGGAAAGCCTGAAAATGGCCAACGGCAGTGGGATCGAGTTGTCGGCTCTTGGCTGTACCCAGCAGGAAGTCGATGAATGGAAAGGGTTCATGGTTTTCATCCCGGGGTGCCATTTCGAGGGTTTGAATGGCTGCATCATTGTTTCCCACTTCCAATGCAATGCTGGCCTTTACGAAGTGGCCCAGCAGGTCATTATTCGCTGCATAATCGGCTCGATTGACTTGCTGCCAGGCCATTGCCTCATCTTGCTCAAGGTGAAGCGTCAGATAGGCAAGAAGCATGTCTACCTCCGGACGATACAACTGTACCAGGGGCGATTGGCTTTGCTGTAGTTGCCGCAGATACTCCGTACCCTGCGTGATGGTGCCTTGCATTCCTAAGAGCGCTGCACCCCACTGGTATTTATCGGGAATGGCACCGATCACAGCCTTTAGCACACCCATGCTTTTCTTGCTGAGCAGAAAATCGGGATGGATAAACAGATTGGCCTGCAAGAGTTTATAGGCTTTCCGTACATCAGTAAAGGCACCCATGTATTCTTCAAATTTGAGGCGGGCAACAGCCCATTGTATGCGGACCTCAGCCTGGCAAAAGAGATAGAAGGGGGAGGTTTTATCTCCTTCCTGCAGTTGTCTAAGGCGATCCTTTTTGCGATCCAGGATTTCATAATACCAAGCCTCATCTTCATGCATGTACAGCCGGAAGAAGTCGATATAATTCTCCAGGTAAATGGGGATCAGGTTGTTGGGGTGCTTTGCTTTTTCCTGGGCCAGGAGTTGTTCTGCCAGGGGCAGTTCCAGTCGCATGATATGCCGGTAAGCTTGCTGACAGCCGGATGTGTAAGTGAAGGTGGGAGAAGAACCGTGCGAGGCTATACTGCCGATGCATAATAATATGGAGAACAACCATCGCATAATGGGAGATTTGAGGGCCTAAAAATAAAAAACCCGCTGCGAGAGCGGGTTTTTATATGCGTTTGCTGTTGTATTTATTCTGCTTCCTCGAAGTCGATAGCCGGATCGACCAGTATACGACCACAGTGCTCACAAACAATCACCTTCTTCCGCTGGCGAATCTCTACCTGGCGCTGTGGAGGAATAGTAGCAAAGCACCCCCCACAACTGTCTCGTTCTATCTTCACCACCGCGAGATTGTTGGAATAGGTGTTGCGAATCTTTTTAAAGGCATTCAGCAACCGATCTTCAATATCCTTGGCTTGCTTATCTGCCTCTTTTTCCAGCTTCTTCTCTTCTTTTTCGTTTTCCTTGATGATCTTCTCGAGCTCTTTTTTCTTTTCCTCCAGGTTCTCACGCTTCCCTTTGGCCGCTTCATTAGACTCTTCCAGGTAAGCCTTTTTCTTTTCGATCTCCTCTTCAGCCTCCTTAATACGCTTCTCTGCCAACTGGATCTCAAGTTTTTGCAGCTCGATCTCCTTGTTCAGGGCGTCAAACTCGCGATTGTTCTTCACGTTGTTCAACTGCTGGTCATACTTCGCAATCAGTGCTTCCGCATCTTTGATGGCATTGCGGTGATTGCTGATGTTGTTTTCCAGCTCTTCAATGCCCTTATTTAGCTTTTCAATCCGGGTCTCCAGCCCTTGGATTTCGTCCTCCAGATCGCTTACCTCCATGGGCAGCTCTCCTTTCAGGATTTGGATTTCATCAAGTTTGGAGTGGATTTTCTGGTAGTTATAAAGGGCTTTCAGTTTATCTTCTACCGTAAGTTCTTTCGCCTTCGCCATATCAGCTCAAATATTGTATCGGATTCGTGTTAATCTCGGTCAAACGAACCGCAAAATTACTAAATTTTTCCCGCAATTTTTCAGCAATCAGTTCGATCGTAAATTGCTCACTCTCAAAGTGTCCGATATCAGCGATCACGATTTGGCCATCGGCATCGAAAAACTGATGGTATTTGAAGTCACCCGTGATAAAGGCATCCGCACCGGCTTTTATGGCTGTAGAAAGCAGGAAGCTGCCAGCTCCGCCACAAACAGCCACCCGTTTTACCGGTTGATTGCGCAAGGCGGTGTAGCGGATGCAGTCGGTTTCCATCTGGGTCTGCAGGTGTTCCAGGAAAGTCATTTCATCCATGGGGTCGACCAACTCACCTATCATGCCTGACCCTACCTCTTGGTAGGCGTTGTCCAATGCCACAACATCGTAGGCTACTTCCTCGTAGGGGTGGGCCTGTTGCATCGCCTGCAGTACGGCCCCTTCCTGCCAGGCGGGGAATATGACTTCGATCTTCGTTTCCGGTTCCTGATGCACCTCTCCCTGTTGCCCGACATACGGATTGGTGCCTTCCAAACCCCTGAAAGTACCGGTACCTTGCACATTGTAGCTGCAAGAATCGTACTGCCCGATATGACCTGCCCCTGCTTCGAAGATGGCATGGCGCACCTCGGCTGCATGGTCGTGGGGTACAAATACGAAGAGTTTTTTCAGCAGGTCAGACTTGGGCGCCAAAATACGGGGCTCTTGTAAGCCAATACGATCGGCTATTTTCTTATTTACCCCGGAAGCAACATTATCCAGATTGGTGTGTGTAGCATAGAGTGCGATATTGTTGCGCAGGGCCAGCATAACGGTGCGCTCCACATAGTTGCGGCCGGTAAGCCGCTTCAAGCCGCCAAAAATGATAGGATGGTGGGCCACTATCAGGTTGCAGTCGTTATCGATAGCTTCTTGCACCACCGCCTCGGTGATATCAAGTGTTACCACCACACCGGTGCAATCGGTATCCGGTTCGCCAACCAGCAAGCCGGCATTGTCATAGGATTCCTGCAGACTAGGTGGCGCCCATTGATCGAGGTAGTGGGTGATGTCGTGTACAGTCATAATCGTTTATTCACTTTGCTTTACAATCCAATCGGCAATATCTTGCAGTACTTGTGGGTGGAAGGTCTCTTCCAACCCGGCATATTCTGTAACCGTACCGGTTTTTGCGGTTTGAAACAAATGATTCAATCCTGGATATACTTCAATTGTCACAGCCTTGGTGGGCGCAGCATCCAGGTATTTCTCCAATACCGGCCGGTTTTGTTGAGGGGGTACTTGTAGATCCAGTTCACCGAAAAGTGCCAGCACAGGAACGGTTAACTGCGTAAGATCCTTCGCAGGATCGTAGGTAATGAAGTACCGCATCCATGGGCTGCTGGTTTGCTCGGCCATAATGGTAAGGTTTGCTTCAGTCATACCCAGAAAATCGAGGGTACTGTCCGGCAAGGCCGCTAACCCCTTTTCCATTTTATCTCGAAGTACTTCCCGTGTCCAGTTTTTCTTCTCCGCTTCATGGGCCAAGCTAAACAAAAGGCGCTGCACCCTGGCATTTTCTTCCAGCGCTTTAGGGCCGTACCCCATCGCTTGACGCATGAGTTTGCCTTGCTCCAGCAATAAAGCGTCACCTCGTACTGCCGGGCCGGCCAGCAATACAATACCGTCCACTTCCGGCATGGCATTGGCCACCATTGGAGCAATAAGTCCCCCTTCAGAGTGGCCGATCAGGAATAGTGCGGTTGTATCTACCTGCGGGTGTTGCTGCAAAAAGTCTACCGCTCCCATAACATCTTTCGCCAGGTCAGCAGTGGTAGCGGTACTCAAATTGCCGGTGGAGGCTCCTACACCTCGATCATCAAAGCGTAATACCGCTATGCCCTGTTGGGTGTAGTGGTGCGCCTGTACCAGGAACGGTTTGTGGCCCAGCAATTCGCTGTTCCTGTCTTGTCCGCCCGACCCCGAGATCAACACCACGGTGGGGAAGGGACCGCTCGATTGGGGATACGTCAACGTGCCGGCTAGCCTAGTACTGGTATCCCGACTGGGAAACCGTACTTCCTCGCTTTGGTAAGGAAAGGGAGGACGAGGTTCCTGTGGCTTACCGGGGAATGGGTTTTCCGATGTAGGATAGAAAGTGACAGCAAAAGAATCATTGCT
Source organism: uncultured Bacteroidota bacterium (assembly GCA_913062655.1). GTDB lineage: Bacteria > Bacteroidota > Bacteroidia > Chitinophagales > S012-47 > CAJXXO01. The sequence goes on from CAJXXO010000064.1 coordinate 8,618, forward strand.
AACAATCAGCCAACCTTTGAAGGTAGTATCAGAAACAGGTTGACCGGAAAATCGATAGACTGAATCTGCAGCGAAGGAGAAGGAGTTCCGCTTTTGCGTGACCACCACCGGTATATCGTAAGAAGCGGTGCGTCTATCAGTAAAATAGGCTTGCTGCTGGCTGTCGATATGCAGGAAAAAGCGCTGGCTGTACCGATTGTTCTCCCCTTTCGCCTCCCATGTGCCGGTGGGCGCAACCATCGAGTGTTGGCAGCTAATGACGACCAACAAGGCGGACAGTACAACCAAGCAGTGGCGCATACCACTAAGTTATGGCATTTCCTCCTCGTCATGGGCAAAGCTGCCGGGTATTTGTTTACTGGCATTGGCACCCAGCTCACGGATTTTTTCGGCACGGCCAATCAGGTTGCCTCGTCCACTGCGCAGTTTGTTAAATGCCTTGTCGTAGGCTTCTCTGGACGTGTCGATGCCCTTTCTAATGCGCTCCATGTCTTCGAGAAAACCCACCAGCTTATCGAAGAGCTTCCCTCCCTCCCGGGCAATTTCCAACGCATTTCGATTTTGGCGTTCCTGCTTCCAGATGGCAGCTATGGTACGTAAAGTGGCCAGCAAGGTAGCAGGCGTCACCAAAACGATTTGCCGATCCCAGGCGTAATTAAACAGGTTTTGGTCGGCTGATACAGCCACCCCCAGGGAGGCCTCAATGGGTAAAAACAGGAGTACAAAATCAGGCGAAGTAAAGTCCTTGGCGAGTGGGTATTGCTTATCACTCAACCCCTTTATGTGGTTTTTCACCGATTGCACGTGGAGGGCCTGAAAACGTTCCTGTTCCTCTTTTTCTGTAGCATGTACCGATTTCTCGTAATGGACCAGCGATACCTTGGCATCAATGATGATGTGTTTGTTCTCCGGTAAAAATACTACCGCATCTGGTTGAACACGTCTGCCATCATCGTGGGTGCTGTTGACCTGTAGTTGGTACTCCGCATCTTTTCGCAAGCCGGATGATTCGAGAATGCGTTCCAGCATGATCTCCCCCCAGTTCCCTTGCTTTTTGGTATCGCCTTTCAGCGCCTGAGTCAGGTTGAGGGCTTCTTGTCCTAATTGTTCGCTCATGGTCCGGAGTGACTCTATTTGCTCCTTTAAGGCGCTATGGCGTGAAAGGTGTTCTTTATTGGTATCCTCCACCTTTTTTTCAAAAGCGATCAATTTCTCTTGCAAGGGTTGCAATAGCCGGTCGATCTGCAAGCGATTTTGTTCGGTAAACTTTTCGCTGTTCTGGTCCAATATTTTTTGTGCTACCAATTGAAATTCTTTGGTGAATCGCTCCTGCAATCCCTGCAATTCTTGTTTTTGGGTCTCCAACTCTTGTGTCAGGTGCAGCTTCTCTGCGCGAAGTGTGGCGATTTTACCTTCTGCTTCTCGCCTTATCTCTTTTTCCTGCTCCAATGATTGTTGTAAGCCCAGAGATTGATCTTTCCATTGTGCAAGGGAAGATTGCAATACCGCGTTTTCGGTAGCGATAGACTGCTGCTGTTGGCGCTGCCGGAGCAGGAGCATCAACACACCAATTACAACGCCCAGCCCCAGGCCTATCAAAAGGGAAAGTAGATCCATAGCTTTGTTTTTACGCTAAGCTAAAGGGCTACAACGCAATCTATTTGCGGATAGGTATCAGGAAGTCGCTTTTTCACTATCCAGGCTGACACGTGCTTTGGGCAAGTGGTGCTCATAGTTATCAGCAATGAATTGGACGATTTTTTCGCGCAACCACACACGGAGGTCCCAGGCGGTACTCCCATCAGCGGCACTGACCAGCGACCGTATTTCGATCGTATCTTCTGTGTTATTGGTCACCTGTACATTCACCACTTGACCATCCCACCATTCATTCTCCGGTACCGTTTTCTCTACAAAATCGCGAAGTTCCTGGATGGGAAAAGTGTAGTCGGCATAGACGTACACGCTACCCAGGATATCGGCCGAAACGCGTGTCCAGTTTTGGAAGGGCTTTTCAATGAAATAGGTAGTGGGCAGCACCAGTCTCCTCTTATCCCAGATGCGCACTACTACGTAGGTCAGGTTGATGTCTTCAATTCGCCCCCATTCTCCCTCCACCACTACCACATCATCAATTCGAATGGGCTGGGTAATGGCAATTTGCAGGCCGGCCAGGTAGGTGCCAATAAGTTTTTGGGCGGCAAGACCAATAATGATGCCCGCTACACCTGCTGAGGCAAACAGGCTCACCCCGATCCTTCGTATGCTGGGGAAA
>CAJXXO010000065.1 GCA_913062655.1 uncultured Bacteroidota bacterium
GAGGAGGTGTGTGCAGTAGTCAATTCAGATGTGCCTTTGATCACCCATGTAGATGTGTTGGCAACGGATGTGGCCACAGGTGAGATTGAGGTGAAATGGATTGCCCCCGACCCGGATGTGCTGGATACGGTACTCAATCCTCCTCCTTATACATTGGAATTGTACCGGCACGATGGTTTTGCTCCGGGGCCTAACCCTGTGTTACTGCAGACCTATCAATTTAATAGCTTTGGCGCCATCACACCCGGTGCCTTTACCGATGTCAACCTGAACACGGTAGACGGCCCGTACAATTATACACTTACCTTTTACAATGAAGATGGCAATGGTCAACTCAGGGAAATTGGGACCTCGGCCTCTGCTTCCTCCGTGTACCTGACTACCGCAGCAGGGGGCAATAGTATAGCATTGACCTGGCAGGAAGAAGTGCCTTGGGTCAATTATGAATACCTGGTTATGCGTGAGCAGGATGCCAATCCGGGTGTGTACGATACTATAGCGCGAGTCCCCTCCCCCCGATATACAGATACGGGGCTGGTAAACGGAGAAACCTATTGTTACAAGATCAGAAGTCTGGGGTCTTATTTCAACCCTATTGCACCTTCTCCATTGATCAATCACAGTCAGGAGCGCTGTGACATTCCGCAGGATACGGTACCTCCGTGTGTACCAGATTTGGAAGTGTCTAATGCCTGTGACGACCTGTTGCAGGGCGGAGAGTTGCCGGATAATTTGATCAATACCCTCACTTGGAGTAATCCCATAGATGACTGTGGGGAGGATGCTCTGGTCGGTTACCGGATCTATTTTGCCCCTACAGAGAATGATCCACTTACCTTGCTGGTTGAGATCAACAACCCTTTTGATAATACCTATCTGCACAGCAACCTGACTAGCCTGGCTGGGTGTTATGCCGTGACGGCTATAGATAGTTTTGGCAACGAATCCCCCAAAACCAATACCATCTGTGTACAGAATTGTCCCTACTATGAATTGCCGAGTGCTTTCAGCCCTAATGGGGATGGCGATAATGACATCTACACCCCATTCTTACCTTACTATTTCGTAGATCGGGTGGAGATGACCATTTTTAATCGTTGGGGTAACCAGGTCTTCACCACAGAAGACCCTATGATTCGCTGGGATGGCACGGATCAGGTATCTGGTGAACCGTTGGCAGAAGGGGTATATTACTACACATGCAAAGTATTTGAGATCAGCCTGAATGGGATACAACAGCGCAGTGAACCACTGAGCGGCTACATTCATTTGGTACGAGGACAAGGGCAATAAGCGATCAACTATGTTTACAGGTATTGTGGAGACGTTGGCAAGGGTAGAGGAAATACGACAAGAAGGTACCAATACCGTTTTTACACTTTCTTCCCCCATTTCGTCAGAATTTTCAGTAGACCAAAGCATCAGCCATAATGGTGTATGCCTCACAGTAACAAAAGTAGAAGGTGACCGCCACGAAGTGGTGGCCGTAGAAGAAACCTTACAGCGCTCCAATCTGGGCGAATGGGAAGTAGGGCACGAGGTCAACCTGGAAAGGTCTGTGCGCATGTCGGATCTCATGGATGGGCATATGGTGCAAGGGCATGTGGATGATATGGGCATCTGTAAGAAAGTGGAGGAACGAGACGGCTCTTGGTTGTATACCTTTTCCTATGCGCCCAAGCACGCCCATTTATTGGTGAATAAGGGCAGTATTTCTATCAATGGTACCAGCCTAACCGTAATTGAACCGACTGACCGCGAATTTCTGGTGACAATTATACCCTACACCTATGATCATACTACGTTTAAGCATATCCAACCGGGTGATAAGGTAAACCTGGAGTTTGATATTATCGGCAAATACCTGGCCCGCTACCTCGAGCGCCTGGACCACTTGCACCGTTAGACTACCCCTGCCATCTCCTCTGCTTCCTTCATAAATTGAAGCGCATGCTCCCACATCACCTCGTAGGGCAAAATCTCCCACTCAGCTGAGTACAAGTCAGTGGCGGTAAAGAGCGATTGATGCTGTTCGCGCGTATCCTGTTCTGCATATTTATGAATGAAACTCTTTTTCTCAGCCGACTGCAACATCTTGATGTAAGTGTACGCCCGTGCGTTCTCTTTCTTATTCAGATAGCGATAGGCGTAGATGTTGAGGGCATCCATTTTATCAAATACAGCATCCAATTCGTGGTTTTTCAATAAGTACTGAATCTGCAGGGTGATAATCGCCATATTCCAGCCCGACTTATCCTTGGAAGCGTGGGCGGTGTTGTTGAGGAATTGCGTGGCGTTAAAATTGGGTATGTACTTATTTTTAAGCAGTCGCTTATCCAGCTTTTCGACATCAAAAATGTAATGCAGGTAGGCGTGGAAAATCCGCCACTTTTCTTTTCGAATATCACTGGTGTACTTAAACTTTTGGTGGTTGACAGCCTGGAGGAAGATATCAGAAGCCAGCGTATATCGTTGGGCCTGCATGGCCAGGAGAAAGTAGCTTTCCATGGTGAGTAGCCAGTTGTTATTGCCCTCGGCAAAGTATTTCAGTGATTTCTTAATGGCCTTCAAGCCATTTTCGGTATCCCGTAGATTTAGAAGGGCTACCATGCGCATCAGTGAAAACTGGCCCAGGTGACTCTTCTGGTAAAAGGTAGGGTTGTTTTCGTAAAAAGCCTCTGCCGCATTACAGGTATCGATCAATTTGGGGAAGTCAAAGATAATCTGGTAGTAGATGGCCTGTGTGTAATACCTGAGATACTGTACTCGATAGTTGTGCGGGTATTCCGCAGCCAATGCCTGTAGATTCTTTGTGGACTCCTTGGCGATTGGGGCAAGTTTAGTATAAGAAAGACTTCTCATTACATGCACAATTGTATCTTCCATGTACCGCTCAGCCTGGTATTCTGCATCTAATTCTTTCTTTGCCTCTTCATGTATCTTTCGGGTTTGGTTGTATTCCTTTAGTCTACCTCGCAAGCTGTAATGAGTAAGTAAATCACTCGTTAAAGGCACAATCGTAGAATTCAAATTGTATTTCTGAGCTTGCGTCAGCGTTTGTTTAGCCAGCTTCTCAAAAGAAAACCGGGCGCCATTGGCTTTGAGAATGCGACATAGGAGCAGGTTCTTGTAGCTCGTATGGGAGGCGTGATGATAATCGGAATAAGAGCTTTTGTTGATATCGAGGAAGAAAAGATAGTTCAGCAGGCGCTTCTTAAACCTCGATTTGAGTTTGCGGTACCGGTCGTCAGAGGTATCGGAATCATAAAAGAAGGCGGCTGCATCCTGGTCGCTTTTTAAGTCTCCTGTACGCAGGGCATTGTAGAATTTGGCGTACTGTGATTGCTGATCCTCCAATTCCTTAATGTCAATAATATTCACCTTTTCTACACGCTGCCTGGTCACAATATCGACCAATTCTTTCAATAGTTTCATGGGGATAAAATTATAAGTGGCTGAAAATCAACGCTAAAAATTTTTAGCAAGATAATTCATGGTAAATATATAAAGGTCACACTCTTCCCCCATACGATTGTTGATTGTATAGGTTTTGCTATTTCTTTGTACACAGGCCAATAAAGACTGTCATTTGTAAGAAAAAAGGCCATTACGTGTAAATAGTACACGAATCAGTATAGTCACATTTGACAGTTTTGCACATTTTTTTACCACCTTCAAGCCCTTAATTATCAACATTTTGTACATTAGGGGTGTGGAAAAGTCCGCATTTCTCATCAGTCACAAAAACCTTTGGCCTGTATCCCCGTATACCTAAGTCCCGACCTACTTTTGGAATTGTCAAGCGAATTAGTTAACCCAAAAAGTTTACGTCATGGAATTAGTTATTGCAATGCTCATGTGGATGGGTGCGATTGTTTCACCTGAGGCTCCTGCCGACATGGTACAAGATGACAATCACTACATCATCGAAGAGTATCAGTCTGCTGCTCCAGGTGCTGTTATCGTACCGGACCCAGACGAAATGTAAGATCAGACATTCTTAACTTCTAAAAGCAAAGGCCCGATCAAACGATCGGGCCTTTGTTGTTTCAGGTCTATTATTTGGCTCGTACTAAGCGGCTTTAAGCTTATTGAGCTTTGTCTTAGAAAGTTTCTCCTCTGCGTATTCGCGGGTGATGGTGATACTCTCCTTTTCCTCTGCCGAAGGTGTCTCATACATGGCGTCTGTCATCACCGCCTCACATATGGTGCGCAACCCTCTGGCCCCAAGCTTAAATTCTACCGCCTTTTCTACAATGAAGTCGATGGCATCTTCCTCAATATCAAGTTCAATGCCTTCATATTCCATCAGCTTCTTGTATTGTTTAATCAGAGCATTCTTTGGCTCGGTGAGTATACGCTTCAGCGTACCGGCAGTGAGCGGCTCCAGGTAGGTAAGTACCGGAATACGACCGATCAGCTCAGGAATTAGTCCAAAAGCCTTAAGATCCTGCGGATTGACAAACTGTAGTAAGTTATCTGCTTCTGCCAGTTCATCGTCCGGTTTCTTATAGCCAATCACCTGCGTCTGCGTTCTGCGCGCAATAATCTTGTCGATACCATCGAACGCACCACCACAGACAAAGAGGATGTTCTGTGTGTTGATCTTGATCATTTTCTGCTCCGGGTGCTTGCGACCGCCCTGCGGAGGAACTTGAATATCGGTTCCCTCTAACAGTTTCAGCATCGACTGTTGCACGCCTTCACCAGATACATCGCGTGTGATGGAAGGATTGCTGCTCTTCCGGGCGATCTTATCGATCTCATCAATGTAAACGATGCCTCTCTCAGCCGCCTTTACATCGTAGTTGGCCGACTGCAATAAGCGCGACAAGATGCTCTCTACATCTTCACCTACGTAACCGGCTTCTGTAAATACGGTGGCATCTACAATGGTAAATGGCACCTTCAACAGACGTGCGATGGTCTTGGCGAGCAGGGTTTTTCCTGTACCCGTTTCTCCAACCATGACGATATTGGACTTTTCAATCTCAATATCTTCGTTGGTCTTCTGATTCAGCCGTTTGTAGTGGTTGTAGACCGCTACGGATAACACCTTTTTGGCTTCCTCCTGTCCGATCACATATTCATCGAGGAAGGATTTGATCTCCTTTGGCTTAACGAGATTCAGGTTGATCTTTGGCTGCTCCTTATCTTGCTGTTGGGCCAGCTCTTCATCAATGATAAGCTGTGCCTGCTGCACGCAGGACTCGCAGATGAAGCCGTCAATGCCTGCAATGAGGATGAGTACTTCTTCTTTATTTTTCCCGCAGAAGGAGCAATGTTGGTCAGAACGTTTTTTCATGCCTGATGGCTTTCGTGAGGCAATGCTGTTGTAGGATTACTCTTTTTCAGCATTGCGTTCCAATACTTCATCGATCATACCGTATTCTTTGGCCTCTGTGGCACGCATCCAGTAGTCACGATCGGAGTCTTCTTCAATCTTTTCGTAAGTCTGTCCAGAATGTTTCGAAATGATCTTGTAGAGCTCCTCTTTAATTTTTTGAATTTCCTTGTAGGTGATTTCTATATCACTCGCTTGTCCTTGTGCACCGCCAAGGGGCTGATGGATCATTACACGGCTGTGGGGCAGGGCAGAGCGTTTACCCGATTCACCGGCACAGAGCAACACCGCAGCCATACTGGCCGCTATACCCGTACATATCGTAGCTACATCCGGAGCAATGTATTGCATGGTATCATAAATACCCAAACCGGAGTATACAATACCACCTGGGCTGTTGATGTACATCATGATATCCCGCTTAGCATCGGCACTTTCCAGAAACAGCAACTGTGCCTGAATTACGTTGGCCACGTAGTCATCGATACCGCTACCGAGAAAGAGGATACGGTCCATCATCAGGCGAGAGAATACATCCAGTGCCTGCACATTTAGCTGGCGCTCCTCAATAATGTAAGGTGTCAAACCCGTGATGGAAGAGTTGATATATTTTTCCAGGTGCATGCTGCTCATGCCCTGGTGCTTGGTTGCGTATTTAAAAAATTCTTTTCCGTCCATTATGCGTTCATTTCTTCTTTGAATTTATCAAATGTGGTGGGTTTATCCTTCAAGGTAAACTTTTCCCGTAGTACCTCAAAGACTTTGATGTCGCGCATCTGATCATATATGCGTTCTACATGCTCTTTGTTTTGCATGAAGTGTCCGACCAACTGATCCAGGTACTCTTTACCTGTTGGGTCGTCATCACTAAACCCATATTCTGCCTTGATCATATCGCGGGTGCGCGCTTCAATATCTTCACGGTGAACGTGAATGTCGTTGGCTTCCATCACTTTGTTGACGATCAATGTCCATTTGAGGTTGCGTAAGAAGGGTTCAAATTCCTTCTCGAGGTCTTCCTCGGTGACGTTTCCATCGTTGGAATATTGCAACCACCGCTTCAGGAAGTCTTCCGGGAAATTGGCCTCGACCTTGTCCAAAAGGTATTTCTGGATATCATTGTTCAGTCGTTGTGTGGTGTAGCTTTCCAGCATTTGGCCCAATTCCTCCTTGATCTTCTCCCGAAAGGCCTCTTCCGACTCAATATTACCTTCACCATACACCTTGTCGAAGAGTTCCTGACCCACCTCCATTTTCTCGGTGTGGTTTACATTTTTTACCGTGAGGCGGAAGGTATCGCCCACTTCCAGGTCACTGTCCTTCAGGTTCAGGATATCATCCCGGATCTCTTCCTTGCTCTTGTCAATGGACTTGAATAGGTTGATCGTGAAAGTGTCACCCTTCTTGGCCGCAGCAAGCTGCTTTCGAAGGGTTTTGCCTTTGAATTGGTCAAATGCTATGGCCGGGTCGTTGGACCAGCCCTCTTCCTTCACTTCACCATCCTTGTCCAACTCTTCCAGGCTTACATACAACACATCTTCTTCCTCATCCACTACCGTCTCAGGATTGGTCATTTTACCAAATCGCTTCTGCATGTGCTCCACTTCCTTATCAATGAGCTCGTCATCGATCTTAATCGGATATTGGGTGAGAGCGGGTTTCTTGTCTAGCGGAGACAAGTCAACATCGGGTTGCAAACCAACCTCAAACGAAAAAGTATAGGTCGTCTCAGCATTGATATCCAACTGCTGATCGTCCTCTTCCATCTTTGGCAAAGGCTCGCCCAATACATTTAATTCTTCATCGCGTATGTACGAGGTAAGGTGGTTGTTGACCAACTTGTTCAGCTCTTCAGCTAAGATGGACTGACCGTACATTTTCTTCACTACACCAGGAGGTACCTTGCCGGCACGGAAGCCTTTCAACTGTACCTTTTTCGCGTAATCTTTGATAGACTTATTAACCTCCGGTTGGTACTCCGATGGTGGTACCTCCACTTTTACCAATAGGTTCAATTCACCTAATTGTTCTTTTTCAACGGCCACTATACTTGATTTTTGTGTGATTTAGGAATGGAACAGGAATAGCGGGAACGGTGCCCGAGATGGGAGAAATGTGTTCTCAATTGTCTAGACATATTGCTATTTCCATGAAAGACATCGCTATGAAGCGAATGTCGCAGCTATTGCTGCTAAAAAAGTGCGGGTGGAGGGACTCGAACCCCCACGCCTCGCGGCACTAGATCCTAAATCTAGCGCGTCTACCAATTTCGCCACACCCGCATAAAGAACTCATCTGCAAGGGCGCCCCTTGTTGGGTGCGCTTTCAAACGAAGGGCAAAATTAAGGAATTCGTAGAAAAATACAGCAGAAATGTACCCGTTTATCTAGTCGAAGCGTATGTAAAACGAAAATAGCGGATAAGTAGTGGGGAAGGCGATTTCAGCACAGGTAGAAGAAACGTATACCGGATTAGTCTTGTTATATTCACTGCGTAGAGCCAAACCTTCATGCAGTTACTAGAATTCATAGATACCGAGGCCGATCGGAAGGTGATACTTAAAGAGTATCGAAGCCTATTGAAAAGCTGTAATCCGACTCTCTCCAAAGAGGACCGGAAGCAGGTTCGTATGGCTTTCGAAATGGCAGCCGAAGCGCACAAGGAGATGCGCAGGAAGTCGGGTGAGCCTTACATTCTTCACCCCATTGCGGTAGCCAAAATAGTGGCAAAAGAGATTGGGCTAGGTCCAACCGCCATAATCTGCGCCCTGCTACACGATACGGTTGAGGACACGGAGCTTACCATTGATGACATCAAGTTCAACTTTGGCGCCAAGGTGGCGGAAATCATCGATGGACTCACGAAGATCAGTTCTGTATTCGATCTGAAAAGCTCTTTTCAGGCCGAGAATTTCCGTAAGCTCCTGCTTACCCTGGCCAAAGACGTCCGTGTCATCCTGATCAAAATTGCAGACCGGCTGCACAACATGCGGACCATGGATAGCATGCCGCGGCACAAGCAGTTGAAGATTGCCTCAGAAACCATGTACCTCTACGCCCCACTGGCCCACCGCTTGGGGCTGTATGCCATCAAAAGTGAACTGGAAGACCTCTCCATGAAATATACAGAGCGGGAGGTGTACCGGGACATTGCCAGGAAATTGCAACAGACCAAGCGGGAACGGAGCCGCTACATCAATGAGTTCGTTAAACCACTGAATACAGAACTCGAGCGACAAGGCTTTTCTGCCCGCATTTTTGGTCGTCCAAAGTCAATCTTCTCCATCTACAACAAGATGAAGAAGAAGAATGTGGACTTTGAAGAAGTGTACGACCTCTTCGCCATCCGCGTGGTTATCGATTCACCGCCCCACAAGGAGAAAGCCGACTGCTGGCGGGTCTATTCCATTGTCACCGATTATTACCAACCCAATCCGCAGCGACTGCGCGATTGGATATCCACGCCAAAGGCCAATGGCTATGAATCCTTACATACTACGGTGATGGGGCCCAAGGGTCGCTGGGTAGAGGTGCAGATACGTACCGAACGCATGGACGAAGTAGCCGAACGCGGATATGCAGCGCACTGGAAATACAAGGAAGGCAGCAACGATATCGGGCTGGATGGCTGGCTGCGGAGAATCCGTGAGCTATTGAAAAATCCGGAGTCCAACGCCCTGGACTTTATGGATGATTTCAAATTGAACCTCTTCACTAAGGAAATCTATGTCTTTACCCCAAATGGTGACCTGAAAATATTGCCTGTCAATGCGACTGCGCTCGATTTTGCCTACGAGATCCATACTGACATTGGTAACCATTGCATTGGCGCCAAGGTCAACCATAAACTGGTGCCCATCAGCCATCAGTTGAATAATGGTGACCAGGTGGAAATCATTACTTCCAAGAAGCAAAAGCCCAATGAGGATTGGCTCAATTTTGTGATTACCAGCCGTGCACGGAGTAAAATCAAGCATTCGGTAAAGGAGCTGCGCAGAAAGGTGGCCATGCAAGGGAAGGAAATGCTGGAGCGGAAGTTTAAAACGCTCAAGGTCGACTTTACCCATGAAAACCTGCACCAGTTGGTAGAGTATTTTGATGTTAACTCCACCTTGGACTTATACTACCGCATTGCTGCCAAAAAGGTCAACCTCACCGAAATCAGGGCCCTGAAAGGGCCACATCGAAACATTGTCCTGCCAGAGGATAAGGCCAAGCCTGTAGAGCAGCAGATTGATGTGGATAAGGTAAAACACACCATTAAGCAAAATGAGGAGTTGCTCATATTTGGTGAGTCTTCCAAGAAGATCAACTATCAATTTGCCAAGTGTTGCAACCCCATTCCCGGTGATGATGTGTTTGGTTTTATTACCGTTAATGGTGCCATCAAAATACACCGTACCAACTGTCCGAACGCCATTTCGCTAATGTCCAATTACGGTTATCGCGTGGTGAAAGCGCGGTGGACACAAGCGGAGCAGCTTGCTTTTCTGACCGGCTTGAAAATCACCGGCCTGGACGATGTAGGGGTAATGAACCGCATCACCAATGTGATCTCCGGAGAATTGCGACTGAACATCCGTTCGATTTCCATCAATTCTACCGATGGTATTTTTGAGGGCGATTTTATGGTCTACGTGAACGACACACAGGAGTTGGAGCGACTTATTGCCCGGTTGAAGGAGCTGAAAGGCATTAGCGCTGTAGCCCGCTTCGATGTGGAAGACAATTCGAAAGGGTAGTGGGCGTTCGCCCCGAGAATCCGTATTTTTACACTTTAGAAGAAACTATGCCAGCACGTCCTGAAACCGTTGATGAGGTCAAAAAGATCTTTTCTGCCTACCTGGAAAACAATGGGTTGCGTAAGACGCCTGAACGTTTTGCCATTTTGGAAGAGATCTATGGGCGCGATGATCACTTTGATGCGGAAACGCTTTATGTACAAATGAAAGCGAGTGGGTATCAGGTGAGCCGCGCCACCGTCTACAATACATTGGATTTGTTGGTGCAATGCGACCTTGTGACTAAGCATCAGTTTGGTAAAAGCCAGGCTCAATACGAAAAAGCCTATGGTTTTCGCCAGCATGACCACCTGATTTGTGTGGACTGCAACCGGGTGCTTGAATTTTGCGACCCCCGTATTCAGCAGATACAAACCACGATTGGTAATCTTTTTAATTTTAAGATTGAACACCACTCACTGACGATGTACGGTGCCTGCACCAAAACCGACTGTGAGCATTTACCCAAAGCCAAAAAATAGGGCACTATGGATTACAGTTTTGATCAGTACGATAAAGTTGATGTGCTCTCTGTGAAAGGCAATGTCCTTACCGGTATTTACAATACAGAAATCATCGGCATTGTAACAGAGATGATCAAGCAAGGCTCATCAAAGATGATCATTCAATTGGGGGAGGTGAAGTTTATCAACTCCAACGGCCTGAACTTGCTGCTTAATATCCTTACCAAATACCGCAAAGCTGGCGGGGAGATTGTGCTCAGCAATGTACCGGATGAGTTGACCCGGTTGTTGGTGATG
>CAJXXO010000066.1 GCA_913062655.1 uncultured Bacteroidota bacterium
CCCTCCACGGCCACCAAAGGAGCGCTATGCCGTTCCAAAGCCATCAGGCCACCATTCTTTCCATCACCTTGGGCTGCGCATAGCGGAAATACCGCAAGGTCAATACAAAAAAGAGTACCGTAGCACCACTCACCCAGGCAAAGGTTACCGGCTGAAAGAAGGAACCCTGTGTAAGCAGGTCGCGCGGAAAAGAGAGCAGGTAAGTGATTGGATTCCACCGAATAATAGACTGCAGCAATTCACTACCGGGGTCATTGGCATAGACTACGGGTGTAATGTACATGACCAGCACGATCGCCTTATCAAAGAAGTTGTTCAGGTCGCTGGTGATCGCTTTCAGTAAGGCAAAGATGATCCCAACCGCTGATCCAAATAGGATAAGCGGGAGTAAAGCAATAGGAAATAGTATGATCGTCCAGGAGAAGGAAACACCATAGGCCAGCAGGACGATCAATGATAGCACAAGGGGAATCAGGAAATTGAATATGGCCACCGCCATCTTCTCCAAAATGTACACCTCACGGGGAAACTGATGCTGCAGTAGCACTTGGGCATTCCCTACCAGCATATGGCTGGTTAACTGGTAGAGGCTGACAAATAGCGACCAGATGGTGGTGCTGATCAGCACGTAAGCGGGGTAAGGCACCCCCGTAGTACCGGGGTCGAAGAGTCCGGCTCCGTGGAGCAATACCCAGGCAAAAACGGTAATGATGGGCTGCACAAAGAGCCAGGTCGCCCCTAAAAAGGACTTCTTGAATTGTATCGTCAGGCTCGTATACGTGAGCTTGTAGAGCAGATAACGATGATCGCGCCAAACCTGTAGCACCCCTTGTAACATGACTACAATCTTACGGTTTTACCCCGAAATCAGCCTCGTATATGGCCGATAAGGTGTCTCGCAGCATGACCGAGAATCGGGCCTTGCCAATTTCACTCAGGTGATGGGGATCCATAAAGAGGGTATCATTTCCGTCAAAGGCATTCTCATAATCGATCAGTCTCACATTGGGTGAGTGTCGCAGCAAACTGTCCACCTTGCCCTCAATCTTAGGGGTAAAAAAGTTACGCTTTTTAGCCTCCTCTATGTAAATACGCTGCAAGGGCCACTTGACGAATATCAGGCGCAAATTTTCTTCCTGAGCGAAATCAATCATCTTATGCAAGTATGTCAAGCCGGTCTTGGTAGATAAGGCATCAATCAATTCATGACGATCCAGCATATAGTTGAGGATGGTATCCTTCATGAATTGATCATAATCAGCCCAGGTGTCTTTTAAGTACTTTTTATAGTTCCTTCTTTCTCGCTGCAAATCGCTTAGAAACATAATGGCTGCGGGAAATTGATGGTAGGGGAATAGTTGCAGTTTTAACCCCATACCGTAATAGTAAAAAGGTTGATCGGTATGCTCTGCGAGTTCTGTGAAGTCAAAATAGTCTTTCCAAAAATCACCCATAAAAATGAGTGGCTGTGGGTTGAATGCCGCCAGCCCGGCTTCACCCGGAAAAACATAGTAATGGGCTGCCTGTGGCATTTCTTTCACCACCCTGCGCATACGGTAATAAAAATAAGGTGCCGTTTCAGTGGGACCGTGAAATGACCAGCTATTGGGTATGCTATCCGGCTCTAGTCCTCTATTGACGTGTGAGTTGCCAATAAAAAGAAAATTAAGCGTGTCCTCGATCTGTGTAAATTCCTCTTCTAGACGATACCGCTTATTCTGATCGTAGGGCAAATAACGAAAAGCGGCAAAAGTGACGAAAGCATTGATGGCCAAAAAGCCGGCAATGAAAAGGATGAGTTTATGAGAGGGTTTTAACTTGTGCATAAGCTGTAAATACAAAAGCACCCCAGGGGCCGTCATGACTCATAGAGCAATCAAGCTGCATGGGTAAGGACTTGTAGCAAAGTTGAGGAATCTTTTGATCAATCCAATGTAGAGAGAGTTCCCGTCTTGGGACCTTATAAAACCGAGCTACGCCATTCAGCAATCTTTCATGGGTGAGCGCAGATTCATCCTCGTTTCCCAGCGGAAAAACAGCGGGCTGAAGCACATCTCTGGCTACATCAACTCCTGCAATGGCATGAATAAAAGTAGGATCTACCATCCACCATACGGGTACCTTTCCGAAAGGTGTGGCAACCATGCCTTTTTCGGCTGGAAAATGACCCATTGGGTCAACTTCCAATAACCTGGGTTGAAAATGGTAGGGCTCGTCCATCTTCATACCGATTTTATAGGCCGATTCTTTACCTGACCACAACTGCCAAAAGGCAGCAATCTTATCTTCCTGTTCCAACAGCCATTGCTGCTCCTTCTCTGTACAGCATTTTTCAATATAGCCGGTACGGAGAGGGGATCGCTGGTTGGCAGGATCTTGCAGACTAACCAGATCGTTGCCGACCAGTGCCATGCTATTGGTTCTTCATCTTTGCATGTATCGCATCAACAGCATTGTCGATGGTCATTATACTGTCCATCGTTTCATCATCAATCTCTATATCAAACTCATCTTCAAGATCGAGCATAATATCTACCAAACGAGCTGAATTGATCTGCAAATCTTCCAGGATTTTAGAATCACCACTGGCGGTTTCCCAGACATCATCTTTTCTGGTGTATTTTTTCAAAATGGAGAGCACTTTTTCATTCACTTCCGATCTATCCATTTTAACATTTTTTAAGATTACAAGTATAGGCGTTAAAAGGGATATTTCCAATGCTCTAGGCATTCTCTTTCCATTTCTTGTAAATGATCACACTATTGACATCGCCAAAACCAAAACTTGCCTTGGCAGCGATGTTGATTTCTTTGTCTAATCGCTGCATCGGAACGGCTTCTCTACCGATCATTCCCTCAATCTCCGGATGGATATCTTCCGTATTCAAAGCCTGGTGGACAAAGTTATTTTCCACCTGAAGCACCATAGCATTAAACTCTAAAGCACCTGCAGCACCCAGACAATGCCCAATCAATGCCTTTGTAGAATTTATAGGGGGAAATTTACCCGGACCCAACTTTAGTACATCCCTCCAGTTGGAAATTTCTAATACATCAGCCACAGTGCCTGACAAGTGCCCATTGATGTAGTCAATATCAGAAGGGGTTAGTTGGCTGTACCCCAGTGCCGTGTTAAGAGCTCTAATGACACCATCTTTATTTGGATAAGTCATGGTGCCCCCCCCCCGCTGCGCACCGCAGTTGACAGCACTGCCAATAATTTCACCGTATATCTTTGCACCACGGGCTATCGCCACATCATGTGCCTCCAAGATTAGAATGCCTGCACCAGAGCCTGGGACAAAACCATGTGCTGTGTTACTTAGCGGTCTTGATGCTCTTTCTGGTTCATGATTCCATTGCTTGTTCATCAATCGCATGGAGTCAAACCCTGCCAGGTTGTAGGGACTATAATGCTCACTGGCCCCAACGATCATTCGATCAGCGAAACCCAGCCAGATGGAGGCGGCACCATTGATAATACTGTCTGTACCGGTACTGCACGCAGAATTCAAAGAATACGAGTAAGCACCCGCAGCAAATATGGAGCTGAGATAAGCAGAAGCACCACTAGGCATCACATTGGGTACGATCTGGCTACCCAGCCTTCTAACTTTCTTACGTTTGATTAGCGGTGCTATTTTATCTACGATTACATCCGTACCTGGTGTAATCCCCCCTATAACCACTCCGGTTCTATAATCGACTTCAGAATCCGGCTCTGGTATATCCAATCCTGCACTTTTCCAAGCCTCTAGTGCAGCCGTACAAGCCAACTGAATGAAATCATTACCCAGTTGTACTTCATGGTATTTCAAAATAGGATCATTCAGATCAATTCCCGACTCCGCCTTGCCTGCTACCTGACACTCAAATCCGTACTCTTCTTGCTCCGCAGAAAACTTGATCCCCGACCGGCCTTCCTTTAGGAGTTCCAGGAACTCTTCTGAGTTCTTAGCGCCCGGTGCCACTGTTCCTATTCCAGTGATTACTACCCTTCTATGCTCCATGATCTTATTGTTTTGCTACGGCTGAAAGATTACCTAAAGATAGGACATCACCGGTTTCGCTGCGCATCTCACAACTACACTTTATGATGCCGCGCCTGAAGTAGATCAAATTGGCTTCTACTTCCACTTTTTGCCCCGGTTTTACCTCCTGCCGAAATTCAATATCCGTATGAGTGAGTAAGGGGAGGATGTTGTCTTTATTGTCAGCTGACGATGGTAATAGATGGATAGCCAGAGGAAGTACAGAGCACTGCACCATACACTCCGTAAGTATAACGCCCGGGGTAACCGGGTAGCCCGGGAAATGACCTTTGTAAAAATCTGCCGACTCAGGAAATGTATAGTATCCAATCGCTGAAGTATCGCTTATGCCTCGCAGGCCATCAATAAAGCGAAAGGGTTCGCCATGGGGGATCTTATCCAGTAAAGACTGAAGATATGTAGCCTCTTGTATCACCAACCACTGATTTGCTCTCCGCCATCCACACGTATCACGGCTCCATTTATCCAATCTGCCTCAGGCTTTGCCAATAAAGCGAAGACGTTGGCTACATCTTCCGGTTGCGTCAATCGACCAAATGGATTTCTAGCTAGCGCGTTATCAATAAAGGCCTGATGCCCGGGAATACCTTCCAATGCGCGTGTTCTCGTTACGCCTGCACTTATAAGATTAACACGTACACCTAAAGGTGCATATTCCCGCGCCATATACTTGCAGAGCGTTTCCAGCGTGCCTTTTGCTGCCCCTACGGCAGCGTAGTTTTTACCAGCCAAACGGCTGCCTTCACTGGTCAAGGCCCAGGAACGGGCATTGTCGGCAAACAACCTAGCATCGATAAGCAGCTGCGTCCATACCTGCCAACTGGTACCCATGGCATAGATCGTCTGCTCAAAGTCTTCAGCCTTCAGGCGCTCCTCCTGGCTGCCGGCCAGTGGCTTCACGTTGCCCTGCGCAATACTGTGCAGCATGCACCTCACCTGGCCCTCTCCAATAGTGCTTCGCATATCCTCCACAATGGACGGCTGCTTCTCCTGGTCGAGGACATTTACATTTACCGTTACACAAGAGACCCCCTGTGCACGGATCGACTCCCACTCAGTGGAAAGGGTTTTAGCATAGCTGCGCCTGTCTCTATGTAGGATATACAGATTGAGGCCTTCGGCTGCTAGCTTCTTGGCGGTGGCCAGGCCAAACCCACTACTGCCACCTAATATGACTGCCCATTGTGCCATCTAGAATTGAAAATAAATAAACTCTTCCGGACCTCGTTGGCCAAAAAGTATCAAATAGAAGATGATGAAGTAGTAAATTGCCCATCGTATCCACCACCAACGAATGCCTGCCAATGGTGCTTTGGGTTGGTAATTAGGCTGCCACTGAATAAATAGATACACTGGCAAACCAGTGGCTAAGATGAACTTATCCATAGTGCTTATTTTGATGGTAGCCAGACTCCAGTCAAAATGGGTGACCAACCGCTCCAAATAGGCCAACGCACTGGGTAGATCAGGCGCACGAAAAAATACAGCTGTAGAGAGCAGTAATGCCCCAGTGACAGCCCAGCCCATCTGACCCAAGACCCGCTTTTGCCATTTTTTCTTGGTTTCAGCAACGGATAAAATGTCCAGTGTATAATAGGAGATCAAGTAATACAGCCCATGGAGCAGTCCAAACACCACGAAACCCCAGCCTGCGCCATGCCATATTCCTATCAGCACAAACAGGATGATAATGTTTAAGTGCCAGTTCATACGAAAAGACTTGGCCAATGGGCGATAGAGATAATCAAACATCCAAGAGGTGAGTGAAATATGCCAACGGCTCCAAAACTCACGAATGGTCCGGGCCATGGCAGGACGGTTGAAATTGGCCATCAGGTCATACCCCATCATTCGGGCACTACCGATAGCAATATCTGTATAGGCGCTGAAGTCGAGGTAGATCTGATAACTGAATCCCAGCAGCATTAGCAGCAGTACCAGACCATTGAACTGATTGGGCTGCGCAAACACAACATTAACATAGGCTCCAATGGTATCGGCCAGGATCACCTTTTTAAACAGTCCCCAGGCTACCAGCCGTCCACCATCAATGATATTTTGCCAGTGAAAAGATTTACGCTCGTGAAACTGCGGTAGTAGCGTTGTTGATCGCTCGATAGGCCCCGCCACCAACTGGGGGAAAAAAGATACGTATAAGGCAAAGATACCGAAGTGCCTTTCGGGTACTCTTCTTTTTCGATAGACATCCAAAGTGTAACTGAGCGTTTGGAAGGTATAAAAAGAAATACCTACAGGGAGTAAAATGTCAATACTGTCAGGTGTAGCTGAAAAGTCAAACACCTCAAAAGTGTCGCGTAACGCCTGATTCACAAACCCGAGGTACTTAAAAGAGAAGAGGAGTGAGAGATTACTGGCTACACTTATCCACAGAAAGAGCTTACGTCTTACTTTCTGCGATTCATGCATTCGAATAGCGGCCCAATAGTCGACTCCCGTTGAAAACAGCAGAAGCAAGGCATACTCTGGACGCCAATACATGTAAAAGAAGTAACTGGCTACCAACAATATGGCCCAACGCCATTTGTGTGGCATTAAAAAGAACAACCCAACAATGAGCGGAAGAAAAAGTAGATATTCCAGCGAGTTGAATAGCATACCTTGGCGCTAAAATTCTCCCAAAGGTAGTGCAATGGTTCGGACCGCAGCATTTGGAAATGCACTGATTTAGCGTATATGTTAGCTTTCCACAGTCCATCCATCATATCATTTTGATTTTAATGGGAATTGCATAAATTTGTCGTAGCCCTTGGGTGAGCTATATTCGCAACACAAAAAAGAATAAACCTACTATTATGAAGAACTTGTTCATGATTCTTGCTCTAGTTATTGCGGGCACTACCGCATTTGCTCAATCCAGTAATCCTTCACAACAGCCTTCTGATACTAAGGCCTTTGTTGAGCAGCAAGTGGACCAATACGCTCGAGAGCTAAATACAACACCTGCACAGGACAAGCAGATAGATGCTATCTTGGACAAGCGTTACAACGAATATTCTAAGGCCAAAGCCAATGTAACCGATCCTAAAGACCTACGTGACCTTCGTAGATCCTACCTGAAATCCGCTTTGCTTGATCTCAAGCAAGTACTTACAACCCAACAGTGGCAAAGAGTAGAAAAGGAAATCGAAGCACGAAAGAACTTTAGCCTTAACTAAGAGCATTGAATTATACAAAAAGCCCTGGCGAATGATCGTCAGGGCTTTTTTATTTACATCACCTCTCTGTAGAGGGATTGATAGGCCGCTACTGTTTCTTGTAAAGGATATTGCCGCACCGGCACCTGCTGCCACTTCCCCTGCCAGGCTTCTTCAAGGGCCGTCCTTACCCCTTCAACGGTCTGCGCTTTCATTTCTACCACCTTTCCGCCAGCAACTTCCGGCAGCGCCCCCTTACCGGAATGAATAACCGGTACCTCCAGTGCTACGGCTTCAGCCGCCACAAAGCAAAAGCCCTCAGCATAAGAGGGAATTACCACACAGCCACTACTGGCTACCTCTTGCAACAGTTGCGGCCGAGGGAGCTCGTGCATCAGCGTCAGGGTGGCTGATAAATCCAATGCCTCAATAGTTTGTAGCAATTGCCGGTACCAACCCTTTGGGTACTTGGGAATGATCAGCTTTAGATGGGCATCCCGATGGTTTTTGGCAAATGCCGCCCAGGCCGGTAAGAGCAGATCCAACCCTTTGGAGGCGCCCAGGCGTCCGAAATAGCAGAAGGTCCGTGTATCGCGGTGCGCAGAACGGTAGGGCGCAAAATCCCGATAAGATACCCCATTGGGGATCACTTTGACCAGGGACGGGGCTACCCCGTGTGCCGCCAAAGCATGGCCGGTATGCTGAGATACCGCAACAAATCGATGGAAGCGCATACGGAGCAATCGGGCTTCGTACCATCGAAACAACTTGGCAGACCACTTTTTTAGCCACGGTAGCTGCAGCCAAAGATCGCCCCACACCTCATGAAAGGTTATTATCACCCTCTTTCGGGCCAGCTTGCCCCCTATCCAGGCCGGCCAGGCGGCATTGTAGCTAGTAGTATGTATCAAGTGGTATCTGCGAGCCAGACGCGCCACTGTAGGGGCCGCCATAAGCGTAAACAGGTATCGATTAGGTGCATTCACCCGGTGCACCTCCATACCGGCAATGGTGTCCCTTTGGGGCAACTGTGTATCGTGCCGGGTGGTGACCACGCCTACCTGATGGCCCTCGTCTACCAACGCTTTACCTAAGGCGTAAAACAGCGACTCCACCCCACCGATGTAAGGATGAAAATGCTCTACCACAAACAATACCCTCATGGGTCTTGCTCCTCCTTTTCTTTTTCTTTGAGCGCCACTTTACGCACCAGGTCTGTGATGATGTGATTCTGCCGTTTCAATAGAAAGTACAACCTAAATTGTAGGAAGAAGAGTACCCCCAGGGCCAGGAATATCAGCGCGTTGACGTTACTCTTAATGCCCAGCCATTTCGCCAGTCGGTCGGTAATTACATCCGGAAAGAGGGCTACGGCCACCACAACAACCCAAAACAGCCCCCAAAAGATAAGCTCACCCAACGTATGCCTGCCTCGCAAATGCTGTGTAACGGTGTAGCCGAGAAACAGCAGTGCAATAAGTGGCACGAGTATCTGGTACGTGGTTGGCATAGATCAATGTCGTGTTAACAGGTGATGAAATAAGTTGGTGAGGGTTTTAATCCCCGTAACGAGGCCCTGCCCTTTGGCCATAGAAGCTGCATCGTATCGCACAAAGGCCGGTAATTCTTGTAGTCTAAGCTTATTTCGGCATGCCTTAATGATGATCTCGGAGCAAAACTCGTAGCCATCCATTTCCAACTCCAATACGTTGATGGCCTTTGGGCCAAAGGCTTTCAGACCAGACTGCGTGTCACTCACCCAATGTTTGCTAAACAAAAAAGTAGTCAAATTGGCCATACCATTGTACCACACCCTCGATCGGGGAATAGCATTGGTACCTTTCATAAAGCGATTTCCAATGACCAGATCGGCCTCCCCACGTACTACAGGTGCCAATAAGGATGCAATGTCAGCCGGATCATGCTGACCATCGCCATCTATGGTAACCGCATAGGCATATTTGCCGGCTTTGGCATAGGCCAACCCTGTCATCGTAGCTGCACCCGGACCCCGGTTGAGTAAATGAGCAAGCACTGTTGCGCCTGCCTGCCGGGCTTGCTGTGCCGTATCATCTGTACTCCCATCATCCACTACAACCACAGGCCAGGGACCGGTGGCAGCAATAGATTGCACCACTTTTGCTATGCGGCTCCCTTCATTGTAGGCCGGTACAATGATGAGCGTAGATGCGTATGGTATCTCTGTTCCCATCTATTCGTAGTACAACAGCTCATAAGCCGCATAGCTCCCTCGCTGTTGTTCGTTTTGGTCGGTGTAAATCAGACGAATCAGCGGATCATCGCGGTAAAACAGCTCCCGGATAAAGCCCACAAGCAGTTCCGCCTTTTGGCCCAGCAGATTTTCGGCTGTATCGTCACCCACATTGAGTGACATTACAATGTATCGGATATCCAGGGCTTCCATTACATCAAAAAGTCGGTCTGGGTTTCCCTCTACATAGTCATAAAGGTATTTGAAATTGTTGAGCTGATTGTCGAGGTACACCCGTTCGGTATTGTTGCGTATGTAGTAATTGATGAAGGTGCCAAAGCGAAGGATTTTTCCGATAGGCTCTGCGTTAATAACCGCTAAAGCCGGTTCATACTTACCGCCAGTCAGCTCTTCAATGGCTGCCACATCGCGTTCCCCTGCGGTGTACTGCGCAAAAGCCGGCACTAAAAACTGCTGATTGTTTGTATTTAACGGATCAGGTGTAGTCCAACGCTGCAAAACACCCAGGAAAAGCGACAGCCCCACCACCGCCATACCGATATAGTAAAGTACCGTCAGTCGCTCCTTGTGATACCGTATCCACAATAGTAGCAATATCGGAGCGATGGCAAATCCCAACATACCATACCAGGGTATGCCGCTGCCCATGAGCCACCAGCTTAAGAAAAACATACTGGCAAAGACCAGCACTTCCTTTGCCCGCTTGATTAGCCACTCGCGCTGCGGAAGAGCAAGTGCAACGGCTGCCTGAAATACCAGCAACACCACCAGGAAGGCTACTATTGAGTCCAACCACTCGTGGGTCAGCAGGGCATAAAGACCTGCACCCACCTGAAACAGCAGCACATTGACCGGTTGGAAGAGAAAGGGCACCACTATTTCGTCACGGCCCTGTTCCATTATAGCTCGTATGGCCTCTGCCTCTGCAAAGCCCATAGCCAACCACCCTCCATATAAGGAAAGGCTTCCCCACAGCAATAAGCCTATGGCGGATAACAGCAAGGGTATTCGTTTGCGGGCCGCCCCCAGCAGCAGTAACGGCAACAGCAACCACAACCAAGGTCCTGCATCGACTACATAATTGTCCACATTTACCCGCATGGTAGTGTCGTACGGTATCGTGAGGTAACGCGGCACCATAGGCTCGTAACCCATGTAACGGGCTACCTCCTCGTATACGCCAGCTTCCATCTGTTTTTCCTGCCGCAATTCTTCCTGGGACGTTCTGGTCAAGTCTAGGGTACCCTGCTGGGCCCAAAGTGGTTGGCCTAGCCAGTATAAGTGTTGAGACTGCGGATCTGACAGGTCCAATTGTTGCAAAGGGGGCAACTCAGGGTACAGCGGCTCCCCCGTGATGAGGGTTTTTAGCCCTATCTCTTTC
>CAJXXO010000067.1 GCA_913062655.1 uncultured Bacteroidota bacterium
AAATCCGGTACCCCGGACCAGCCGGCCCTTGCATTACCCAACGTAAATGCCAGCTTTGACTTTGGCCGGAAGACCGGTTTCATGACCAACAACCAAGACAGCGTACCGGTAAAGCTGCCCTATACACTGTATGAAACCAATATGGATCGCTTCAAGTGGGACATGGCCGA
The DNA here is from genome assembly GCA_913062655.1 of uncultured Bacteroidota bacterium. Lineage (GTDB taxonomy): Bacteria > Bacteroidota > Bacteroidia > Chitinophagales > S012-47 > CAJXXO01. The sequence goes on from CAJXXO010000067.1 coordinate 171, forward strand.
TAGCACCATCGTATTGGAACCCGGCTATGATGATGAATATGCCTACTTTTTGAGCTACCATAAGGGCCAGGACAGTCTGCAGTTTCAGTCGAAGCGTGCCGTTTATGATCTTACTGATTTTGCGCTGACCATTCAGGAAATTCCCCACATTGCTATTGCTGACTGCTGGGTGATACCCCCTGACCTGCAGGTAACCGTGGGTGAAGGGGCCAAGATCAAGCCGCTGGAAGGAGCGGAGATTTTGATTGATTCCAATCGCCAACAATTTAAGATCATAGATGCCCGGTTGAATATTCTGGGCCGGAATGATATGCGTGGCTCAGGGTATTATGAATTTGTCAACCGGTCCGGTGTGCCCCAGCGTATACCCTTTCAGAATATTGCTACCTACAACCGCACGCGGGAAGACACCATCTACACCTATGGATCAGGTGTCATTGTTGACTCTGCGCAGTTTGAGCTAGACCCACAGATCCTCTTCAAAGGTGAGGTTACCTTCGACTCCCGCGATTCACTGATGCGCTACGATGGAGTAGCTAAGGTGAAGATCAATGAGCCGGAGCTGATACGGGCCAGTTGGTTTAAGATCGACCAATTTTTATCGCCAGACGAGATACTATTGGATGCCTACACTCCCGTAAGTGCCGGACGAGACTCGGTGTATGCCGGTATTCATCAGCGAGTGGACAGCACCAACTTGTACGCTACCATGACCGGAACGAAATTCAACTACATTGATAACACCCTATTTAACGCCACCGGACAGCTACAATATGACCCCAACCAACAAGTATATACCGTAGCACCACCCGAATATTACAGCACCGGGCGGCTTCAGGGCAATGTAATGACTTACAACAATGCTACCGGAGATGTGAAGGCAATTGGTAAGACCGATTTGGATTTGGACTTTGGATTGGCCGGAGCGCAGTTTATGGGTACCATCGAAAAGAAAAAAGCAGATACCCTCTACCGGGTAGATGCCATGATCGGGCTAGACTTCCACCTTACCGACATTGTAAAAGACCTGGTGTATAATGATCTGCGGGACATCAGCTTCAATGGAGACGATATCGATCCGCTGGCTGAAGCATTTCAGCGCAATTACCGGTTGCTCGTGGAAGACACCTCCGCCATGGAAGAGGTAATGCTGGAGCTGAATAAGACCGGCCGGTTGATATTTCCAAAGAAAGCTACGCCACCCCTGCTGCTGCTAAGCGATGTTCCCCTATACTGGGATGAGTTTTCCAATAGTTTTCTGGGAATCGGAGAGGTAGGTGTTGTATCGTTCAATGGAGAATACATTGGCAAAACGATGAAGTGTTACATCGAACTGGGCTACCGGAGAAGCCAGGACTTCTTCAACCTCTACCTGGAAGGGGATGATGAATGGTATTTTGTAAATTATCAGAATAAACGCGTTGCCATGCTCACCTCGAATGTGAATGTGAACTCCAATATCATCAATACAAAGATCAGAGACCGTACCATCAAAGAAGATGGAGAGACCTTGTCCTTCACTATCGCAACCGAGTTCTCCAAAGAGCGTTTTTACAATAGTATGCTGTACCTGGAAGAGCAGATGGACGCCAATAAATAACCGTAAACCAATGTATTATGAGAAAGCTCATTGCCCTTACTTTCCTATCCCTGATTGCTTTGGTGGCTTGCAACAAAGTACCGCTTACCGGGCGTAAGCAACTCAACCTATTGCCGGAGTCTGATATGCTGGCCCTTAGCCAAAGCAGCTACGATACTTTTCTAGACTCCAGTAAAGTGATTCGTGGTACGGCACCCGCAGAAATGGTAAACCGGGTAGGCAATCGTATTGCACGGGCAACGGAGGAATTTCTCAAAGACAATGGGTTAGGCAGCCGCATCAAAGATTTTGATTGGGCTTTTAACCTGGTGCAAGACGACCTGGCCAACGCCTGGTGTATGCCGGGCGGAAAGGTGGTCTTCTACACCGGTATTCTACCGATAACCAAAACCGAAACGGGGTTAGCGGTAGTGATGGGGCACGAGATCGCCCATGCGGTAGCCCGGCATGGCAATGAGCGAATGAGCCAGGGGTTAGCGGCACAGCTTGGAGGCGTAGCCCTTGGTGTAGCGATCAAAGACAAGCCGGAGGAGACACAGGCAATATTCAATGCGGCCTATGGCATTGGGGCGCAGGTAGGCGTGATGCTGCCCTTCTCCCGTACCCACGAATCAGAGGCAGACCGCTTGGGCCTTGTATTTATGGCCAAAGCGGGATACGACCCCCGCGAGGCAATTGACTTTTGGAAGCGCATGGCTGCCCAGAGCAATGGCATGGCACCCCCGGAGTTTCTCAGTACTCACCCGAGCCACAACACACGGATCGAGAATATTGAGGAGCACTATCTCCCCGAAGCCTTGGAGTATTACAATACATCGGGTGGCACACAGGGAGGGGTAAAGCGACTCAATTGATTCAGCGAATACCATCTTGGCAAAGATGGGTGAGCTACTTTGTCCCCTATCCGATTGCGGACCTACACTCCCCAAATAATGGCCGCTTGCAAGTGCGCTTGGTGGCAGGCCGCTTGCAGCTTACTACACGCCAGTCCATCTACTCGTACGAAGATCGGTACACTTGCCTGGCGAAAACGTTATTTGTTATTCAGGAGCGCCTCCCATCTGCCCAAAAAGTGCTTATCCTTGGCTTTGGCTTAGGCAGTATACCGATGATCTTGTATAAGCAGCATGGCCTCCAGCCTGACATAGTTGGTGTAGATCATGATGCGGTAGTACTCCAACAGTTCCATCGCTTCTATCAAGCCGACTATATCACCTTGCACCAGGCCGATGCGAAGGATTTTTTGCAGCAGTCCACCGACCATTTTGACCTGATCTGTATCGACCTGTTTAAAGATGCCCTGGTCCCCAAAAAATTTGAGTCCGACCAATTTCTCGAACAAGTGAAACTACACTTGCATCCCAAAGGTCTGGTCCTGTTCAATCGATTGACGATGGAACCGGGGCTGGCCACCGCAACCGAAACATTCTTCCAACATCACTTCAGCCGATGGTTTCCCGATGCCTACTACGTGGATACCGGAGGAAATTGGATATTAGTGGGCGAAAAAGCAGCAGAATGAAAGGGTGGCTATTATTTTTCCTATTGGTAGTTATTGGCAATGCCACACACGCGCAGTTGGGTACCCGGCCTTTTGATCCCGGCTTGTATGGAGAAGACTTCACCATTGACTCCTCCGCATGTGGGATCTATCTCGCAAACCAATGGATTATGCCGACATCGCCTTGTGAGGTAGACCAAGAGCCCGATTTGGATAGTCTGTTAGCCTTTCTGGATGGCTTTGTCTGCACGGAGTTCATGCAGACCCTGGAGCCGCAACACTGCATCCTGGAGTTCAATATTGACGAGCAAGGTCAGGTCAAAGATGTCAGGGCCAGTAATGCCCGAGATGGACTGCTTGAATATGAGGTGAGCGAATATTGCCAAGACATGCCCGATTGGCAACCCGGCACTTGTGGCGGTAATCCGAATGGTTTTCGTATCTTATTTACCGTCTATTTTTATCCCGGACCGTAAACACCTAATACCATGATCCGACCTGCCCTACTACTACTTTCCATTTTCTTTTCCATAAGTCTTTTCGCACAAGACAAAGACTCTTCCATCATTTGTATGGATCCCATGAAGCAAAACTTCGAAGAAGTGGTCGCGACAGGTTGTGGTTTAGTTGTGGAAAACACCTTCTTGGGACGAGCAGATGGGATAAACTGTTCAATCGGCAACGATCAAATTCCTTATTTCGGGGATAATAATGCCAAGTTATGGGCGCATGTAAAAGCATTTACGTGCGATGAAACACTACGTAGCATCGAACGGCAAAGGGGCATGATTCGCATACGGATCTCAGAAACAGGTGCTGTAGAAACGGTAGAGGCCATGCGGTTCCCCAGCGAAGTGCTGGCACAGCGTATCGAAGCACACTTCAGCCAAATGGGTGACGGGACAGCCGGACATTGTGCTGGTAAACCTATCCCTTACCATTTTGATATTGTGGTCACCTTTGCCCCTACAGCCGACTAAAACAGAGCCGGATACGACTGCGGATCGGCTTCGTGCATCAAGTCGTAAACTGCCTCGAAAATATCTTCCGCATTAGGTTTACAGAAGTAGTCACCATCGGAAGCGTAGGCGGAACGATGTTCCCGTGCAGATACGGTTATCGGCTGGCTATCCAGGTGCAGGTAGCCTTTCTGCTCCTCGATCACCTGCTGCAGCATGTAGCCGGTAGCCCCACCCGGTACATCCTCATCGATAAAGGCGATACGGTTTGTCTTTTCGAGTGAGGTTACAATGGTGTGATTGACATCAAAAGGAATGAGTGTCTGCACATCGATCAACTCACAGGAGATACCCACTTTTTCAAGCTCAGCCATAGCTTCCTGCACCACCCGCAACGTAGAGCCGTAGGTCACCAGGGTGATATCACTACCCTCCGTCAACACTTCAGGCTGGCCAAGTGCTACGGTGTACTCGTTCAGGTTATCCGGACACTTCTCTTTCAGGCGGTAGCCATTCAGGCACTCGATTACAATACCGGGTTCATCAGATTGGAGCAGGGCATTGTACATACCGGCTGCCTGCGTCATATTGCGTGGCACACACAGGTTGACGCCACGCACGCTATGCAGTATCATTCCAATGGGTGAACCCGTATGCCAAATGCCTTCCAGTCGGTGACCACGCGTACGAATAATCATGGGTGCTTTTTGCCCCCCTTTGGTACGGTACTGTAGCGTAGCCAAATCATCTACAATAGGCTGCAAGCCGTAAATAAGATAATCCAGGTATTGGATTTCCGCTATCGGCCGTAGGCCGCGCATGGCCATGCCAAGGCCCTGTCCAATGATACTGGCCTCACGGATACCGACATCAAAGATGCGGGCTTCGCCATGTTTTTCCTGCAGGCCGGCAAACCCTTGGTTCACGTCACCAATTTTACCGAGATCTTCCCCAAATGCCAATACATCTTTACGGGTGGCAAAGGTGTGATCGAAAAAACGATTCAAAATCTCATACCCATTCAGCATCTCACTATCCTCACTGAATTGAGCTGGGACAGCAGATAGGTTGGCAATGGCCTGATCGCTTTCACTGTGCAGGTAGCTTTGGTACTTGTCCGCTGCCTCACGCTTGCGGTCACTGATCCAGATGTAGAGCTCATTGCGGGCCGGTGTGTCCTCTCCTGCCGTAGCATACAAGGCACGCTTAACAGCCGCAAAATAGTCCCTGCGAATGGGGTCCAGCGCATTCTTCAAGTCATCATGGATCGCCTGCACAGCCGGTCCATTGGCACTGGCGCTGGCCAGATTTTGCAGCAGTGTCAGCGCTTCTTTGATCTCTGCTTTGATCGGGTCTATGTAGTTCTTCCAGGCCTTTCTGCGGGCTTGCTTGGCCTCTTCCCTGGCCTCTTTTTCGATGGTATCCAGTTCCTCGGCCGAAGCCAATTCATTTTCTTCCATCCACTGCCGCATTTTGCGGATACAGTCAAACTCCTGCTCCCATGCCAGGCGCTCTTTGCTCTTGTAGCGCTCATGCGAACCGGAGGTAGAGTGGCCTTGTGGTTGCGTCACCTCCTTGATGTGAAACACAGCCGGTATATGGCTTTCGCGCACCTTTTGTACACCCTTGGCATACGCTTCTACCAGTGAAGGATAGTCCCAGGCATACAGCGTGTAAATGTCTAACCCTTCGCCCTTGTCATTTACCCGGAACCCTTCCAGCAAATCGGAAATTGAGCCCTTGGTGGTTTGGTACTCTTTGGGCACCGAGATGCCGTAGCCATCGTCCCACACGGAAATCACCATGGGTATTTTCAACACACCTGCAGCGTTTACCGCTTCCCAGAATATACCTTCTGAGGTACTGGCATCGCCAATGGTAACGAAGGTTACCTCGTTGCCCTTTTTTGAAAACTGCGCGGCTTGGGCAATGCCCTCTACTTCGCGATACACCTTAGAAGCCTGTGCCAAACCGACTGCACGTGCCATCTGACTGGCAGTGGGTGAAGTATCGGCTGCGGTATTTTTCTGCTCGGTCAGGTTTTTCCAGTGGCCTTGCTCATCAAGATGGCGGGTGGCAAAGTGCGCATTCATCTGTCGCCCGGCAGAATGCGGGTCATGGGTAAGGTCGGTGTCGGCATAAAGCTGCGCGAAGAATTGCTCGATATCACCCATGCCGGCTGCGAAAATGAAGGTCTGGTCGCGGTAGTAGCCACTGCGAAAGTCGCCCGGCTGAAACGCTTTGGCCATGGCGAGTTGTGGAATCTCTTTACCGTCACCGAATATGCCAAACTTGGCCTTACCGGTAAGCACCTCTTTTCGGCCAATAAGGCTGGCCTCACGACTGGCTACTGCCAGTTTGTAGTCGTCTAATACGCTTTTTTTGAAGTCGGCAAAGTCCATTTGCTCCGCCTGTTGCGGGCCTACCGCGTGCATATCATCCGCCATGCATCTCGATTTTTGTGGTCGACAAAGTTACGAAATTTGACCTGCCTAACAGGGGTAGAATAGCCGCTGTTCATGGATTACAACTCTTGTTAAAGTGTTGTTAAATATTTTACCCCTCCCCAAAAGCCTTCTATTTTAGAGGCTGCCAAATTCGGCTTCGAATTGGCATGATTTGTGATTCTTTAAACAACCAAAACAAAAAACTACACAACATGAAGAAGTTACTGACACTCTTTGCCGCATTTACCATGCTGAGCGTTTTTGCTGTCGCCCAGAGCGGCCCGCAAATGGAAATCAGTGAAGAAGTCCACAATTTCGGCAAAATTGCGCAAGGTATTCCGGTTAAGCATCAGTTTGTCGTAAAGAATACAGGTGACGAGCCATTGGTGATCAACAACGTACAAAAAGTATGTGGTTGCACCGTTACAGAATGGACCAAAGCACCTATCATGCCAGGCGAAACCGGTACGGTTACCGCACAATACAATGCGGCTCGCATGGGCAAATTCAAGAAGCCGATCACCGTTATCTCTAACGCAGGTAATAGCCCTATGAAGCTGTACTTTGAAGGAGAGGTGGTGTCTAAAGAATCACTGAGTGGTGCCCCTGAGAACCAAAGTATGCTAAACAATAACTAATAGCATTCTGCTGACAATATTTTAGGGCTGTCTCCCACGAGACGGCCCTTTTTTATTGGAGCAATCCCGCGGTTGTTCTACTTTTGCGGCATGCCTAAGATTTCACAACGAGGCGCCACCGTGCCCGCCTCTCCGATACGAAAATTGGTGCCCTTCGCAGAAGCGGCCAAAGAAAAAGGAACCACCGTTTATCACCTGAACATCGGCCAGCCCGACATTGAAACTCCGCAAGGTGCACTTGATGCGGTTCGTCAGATGGACCGTACTGTAATTGAATACAGTCACTCGGCCGGTTTTCAATCCTACCGGGAGAAGTTGTCTGCCTACTACGGCAAATTTGGGTTGGATATTAAGTGGTCGCAGATTATGATCACTACCGGTGGGTCGGAGGCGATCCAGTTTGCGATGAATGCCTGCCTCGATGCCAACCATGAGGTGATTATCCCGGAGCCTTTTTATGCCAATTACAATGGTTTTGCCGCTGCCGGAGATGTGACCGTGAAACCAATTGTGGCTTCTATTGATGATGGATTTGCATTACCACCAATAGAGGAGTTTGAGGCCTTGATCACCCCCCAAACCAAGGCCATCTTGATCTGCAATCCGAACAATCCCACCGGGTACCTCTACAGTCGAGAAGAGTTGGAAAAGCTGAAAAAGTTGGTATTGAAGCATGATCTCTTCCTCTTTGCCGATGAGGTGTACCGCGAATTCTGCTATGACGGCCGGGAGCATGTATCGGTATTGGAACTGGATGGGCTGGAAGATCATGTGGTAATGATGGACTCTATCTCCAAGCGCTACAGTGCTTGTGGAGCAAGAGTGGGGGCACTGGTAACCCGAAATGCGGCTGTCATGGAGGCGGCTCTTCGATTTGCTCAGGCTCGATTGAGCCCCCCTACCCTCGGACAGATACTTGGTGAAGCGGCCACAGCAACGCCTAACAGCTACTTTGAGTCGGTAAAGGCTGAATATGTAAAACGAAGAGACCTGACGGTGGCCGCCCTGCGCCAAATGCCAGGGGTGAAAGTGCCCACTCCAGGTGGCGCATTCTACATTATGGCTGAGCTGCCGGTGGATGATTCAGATACATTTTGCCAGTGGCTATTGGAATCCTTTGCCCATAATGGACAGACGGTAATGCTGGCTCCGGGCTCTGGATTCTATGCCACACCAGGCAATGGCCGTCAGGAGGTGCGTATTGCTTACGTTTTGAATGAGGGAGAACTCTCCAAAGCAATGGAAGCATTGGCGGTAGCATTGCAGGCGTATCCCGGAAGAACCGTCTAGAGGATACTAAGTACTGTCAAATTGTTTCACTTTTTCGTATAGCGCATCGCTTATCCAAAAGCCTATTGTGCGTAGAGCATCCATTTGCTCTGTTACAGAAGATAGAAGACCCTTCTTTTTGGCCAGGAGCAATACTCCGATCCTGCCAATTACTTTTACTCCGGCTGCCTTAGCTACTTGCCTACCCAACTTTTCATCCATGAGTAGATAATGGGCCTGTAGCGTAAGGCTAAGAACAATAGCCTCAGATTCTCCTCTATCTAGTGTAGAGCGTAATTTGTCAATCTTACTTTGATCGTCTACCGTCTCAATTATCATCCAAGGTGGAAACAGATCTGGTTCTGACACTTTCCCCTGTGCTACCAAATAGTCTAGCGCAAGCTTGACACCATAGGAATGACAACTGTAGCATACAGCGTATGTAGAATGGGTAATTAATTGAGTTGTGCAAGATTGCTGATTGCGGTGGTATCGCTAACTACAATCATGACTCTATATGTCTAGTGTATCGATGTCTTCCTGTAGATCGTCTTCATCGTATTGTACCGGGATCTGACGGGCGGCTAATTCTTCCAAAAACTGAAGCTTTTGCATGCCGGCAAATTCAGCGGCTCATCCCGATGTGACTTTACCCTTTTCATATAGAAAAACGGCTAACTCAAGGCGCAATTCTCTTGCGGTCATATTCAGTTGAGTCAACTCGCTATCTTGTATTACCAGGGACATATTCCATTAGTCATTTCCGCCTACACAAGGTAATAACGGCCTGTCTTTTGATTAAGTCCTACTTCTGTTCCCCCTTTACATACCCTTGTAGATACTGAAAATAGGGCCCCAACTGTCCTCCCTGTGCGATGGTCGCCCTGTCGAGCATAGTGCCCTTGCCATGAATGAGCTCGTCCCATACATTCTCGATCAATTGGTCGCCAAAATCTGCCGAAGCATCACGGGGCAATTCATTGGGCAGATTATCTACCGACATGATATCGATCGTGTGGGGTTGGTAAGGTTCCACTTCCTGATGCGTTGCCGGATCATACCCCATCACCGGATCAGCAATGGTAGTAGCACGCAAGGTGGCCGGTATCGATCCTTCGATATCACAGGTGATGTCCGCAATGGTTTGAATGCTGAAATCCGGGCGCTGCATGGCTTCACGGGTGAAATAAATGGGTGCATTGGGGTCCCAATAAATCGCGTTGATCATCAGATCAGTAGCTTTCGTGTAGGGTTCAAAGATCGATTCATACCGATCAGGATGATCGAAAAACTCCTGCATCTCAAACCCATGGTCGCTCTTCCGCTGGTAGAGGTGATGAATTTTCAATTGTGCATACACTGGCTCGGCATACTGATGCTCCAGGTACTCCTCCGGCTCTACCTGCCGTATACCCAGGTGATCGAGTACCTCAATAGCTCCGGTAGCCACACGGCCACTGCCGGTCACCACTATGCGTAAGGGGGGCAGGTCAATCTGATTGTATAATTTCTTGAGTGCGTTGTAGTCTTTCACCGTACCCACCCTGGGCAGGGAGAAAGTACCCTTGCGCTGACCGTGGGCCATCAGACCATTGTGTGCGCCTACAATACCGGCCCAGCGACCGAAGGCAATGACTCGCATCCCAGCATCTGTAGTAAGTACCTCGTAATCGATCAGGCGAATATTGCGATCCAGTACTGTTCGTAGCAGCTCTCGATTGTAGGGTTGCTCTTTGATGGTATGCGAGAAGAAAAAGAACTGCTTGTTTGGAATCAAGTCTGAAATCTGCACTTCCTTAACCCCCATGATGACATCACAATCCGAAAGATCAGAAACAACCTTGATGCCTTGCTCGCGATAAGCATCATCAGAAAAAGCACGAATTGGACTTTCTTGAACAACTACATCAATTGCATCAAAACGTTCCTTTACCAGTCTGCATTGTTCTGGTGTCAACGGAACACGCATGTCGGGTGGAACTTTACCTTCTCTTATGATACCTATTTTCATGTTATGAGTACATTTTTTACAAAAATAGTAGAATTCGCTTTCCGAAACACGCGAAAACCAGTAATTATGATCCCATCACTAATCAATCGACTTCAGCTTCCTTAATCTTCTGTTTTAAGCGTCGGTCTTGCTTATTAAGATTATTGAATTTATAGGATAGTGATAAATACAAACGTCGAGTCGTCCACTTGTAGTAAGT
>CAJXXO010000068.1 GCA_913062655.1 uncultured Bacteroidota bacterium
CTTCCGTGCCCAGGGTGGCGTATACCTTCTTCAACAGTATGATGATGAAGAGCTGCACGCCAATGCTGATGACAATGGCTGTCAGCGTCAGCGCCTGTGGCAGCGGGTCGGCCATAGCCTCCGCAGAGATACCGGCCTTCTCCAGTATGGGGGGGGCATTTTTACTGATCCCGCCTACGGTAAATAAAAAGAAGATCGTGGCATAACCGAACAGTATGGTGCCAATGATCAGCTTGAAAAAACTCTTCTGAAACATCAGAAAAGTGCTGGCGGTGAACAAGATGCCTATGATAAGAGCTATGACGAGGTTCATACGATTCTTATTCTTCTGTGAGTAAAAAAGTGATCTGCAGCACTACGCCAAACACGACAAGAAACACCCCAAGGTCAAAAAATATCGGGGTGCCGATCTTGCCGATTAGCGGTACGGTCTCTTCAATCCAGATCGGGCTCATAAAGGGTTGGCCGTTGAATACCGAAAACAAGCCGCTTACCAGGGCCAGCAGCAGCCCAATACTGGCCAGCAACTTGGGCTTTATCTTGAATACCCGCGTGGTGCCTTCGTACCCGAAAACCATCGCATGCAGCATAAAGGGTATCGAGGCAATCAAGCCGGCTATGAATCCACCCCCCGGATTGTTGTGCCCCCGAAAAAACATATAAAGGGCAAAGCCAATGAAGAGTGGCGTCAATACTTTAAGCAGGGTAGATAGTATAAGGGTCTTCATCGCTTGGGAGAAAAGGGTTTAAGGGTCAACAATCCAATAATGCCAATCATCGTGATCATGAGAACTGTTATCTCCCCCAGCGTATCCAGGGCACGAAAATCAACAAGAATGACATTCACCGCATTCTGGCCTTTCCCCTGGCTCACACTGTTTTCCAGGAAAAAGCGCTCCAGATCAGAATCCTTCGACTGGTGGAGCATCACAAAGGCAGTGACTGCCATAGCCGCCCCAAATAGCAGAGAAACGGTAAGGTACTTGATGCGGGCAATGGGTTTCTTCAAGGTGTATGAGGGTAACCGGTGGAGAATAATGATCAGCAGGATCAAGGTCAGTGTCTCTGCCAAAAACTGCGTGATCGCCACATCTGGTGCACTAAAAACCGTGTAGGCCAAGGCAATGCTATAGCCGATGATGCCAAAGGTAGCGGTGACCACCAGGCGAGAGCGGGTTTTAAAGAGAAAGATGACCGCAAAGGTGACGAAGATGAGCACCACCACTTCGTAGATCTGTAAATCGCGCAGTAAAAAATCGCTCGGTATGGCATAAGCCGCCCTGCCCTCCACCAGTGGAAAAACCAACAATACCGAGAAGGTGAGCAGTATGATGGCAATATAGTTTCTCAACAAGCCATTCTGCAAGGTATCCGTAGAGAAGCGCGCCAAGGATTCGGTGGCGCTGAGACACTGGTTGTAGAGGTAGTCGGCCTTCAGCCAATACGGTTGCCGCAGGCGCTGAATACCTTTTCGCCATAGGTACAGCACTACCCCGGCTACCAAAGTGAGCGCGCTAAGCAGCAGCACAAGATTGAACCCATGCCACAACTTCAATTGCATGGTAGGTGGGTCTGCGGGATAGAGGCTGGCAGCCGCCCACTTGAGTAAGGGCTCAACGGTAAGCCCCGGCATCAACCCGGTCAGTAAACCCAGAACCGCCAGCAAGAGGGGCGCCAGTACCATCAGAAATGGGGCTTCTTTAATCGGATCAGCACGGAGAGTGCCCTTTTTCAGGAATGCGTGTAAGATGATCTCCAGCGTAACGGCCGTAAAAAAGGCGCCAGCTAAGAACAACAGCCCCAGGTAGAGGAGCGCCATGTCCTGCGAATGGTGGTACAGGGCATGGTAGAGAGACTCTTTACCCACAAAACCGAGGAAAGGGATCACCCCTGCCATAGAGGCTGTGGATAGGATAACAGCACCTGCGGTGTAGGGCATTTTTCGGGCCAGATCAGACAGGTCTGAGATATTGCGGGTGCCGGTCTGCTGGTCAATGTTGCCAGCGGCCAGAAACAAAGCGCCTTTGTAAAGGGCATGTGCCAGCACGTATACCATGACGGCATTGATCGCCTCCTGTCCACCCACACCGGTCATCATAAAAAATATACCGAGTGCGCTAATCGTGGTGTAGGCGAGAATGCGCTTGATGTCATCCTGGCGAAAAGCCTTGAAAGCCCCCCACGTCATAGTGACCGCACCGGTGATGCCCAGCAAATATTCCCAAAGTAAAACACCCTCAAATAGAGGGTGCAAGCGGAAAATGAGATACACACCGGCCTTGACCATGGTAGCCGAATGCAAGAACGCGCTCACCGGTGTGGGAGCGGCCATCGCATTGGGCAACCAAAAGTGAAAGGGAAATTGTGCCGATTTCGTAAAGGCACCGATAGCGATAAGCAGGATCGCAGCATGTAAATAAGGGCTGTCGATCATCGCTTTAGGCTGTGCCAGTAGTTGAACGATATCATAGCCACCCCCCGTACCGATGGACAGGAGAATAAAGCCCGCCATCAGGGCCAGTCCACCCCCAGCCGTCACCAGCAGTGACTGACGTGCAGCCCTGCGAGCCGCCTCGTTGTGGTGATGAAAACCGATCAGCAGGAAAGACGAAAAGCTGGTAAGCTCCCAAAAGAGAAAGAGGCTGATCAGGTTGGCAGACAGCACCAACCCCACCATGGCGCCCATAAAAAACAGCAGGTACCCGATGAAGGCCGGCCGCTCTGCGCTTTTTGCCATGTACCGATGTGAGTAGGAGAGAATGAGCAACCCAAATACAGTAATGAGCAGGGCAAAAAACAGGCTCAATCCATCCAGTAAGAAGGAAAAATGGATGCCCAGCGAAGGAATCCAGGAGATGGTGGAGACCACCCGCTCCCCTTGCAGTATGTCAGGCAGCCACTGGAACAAGTAGCCGATGATACCAAGCAGCGTCAACACCAGCCCGGCAAAAACCGCTTTGCTGTATCTGCGGTACCCAAAAGCACTGAGCAGACTGCCTGCGAATATGGCTACAATGATATAGTGCACCTTATTGCGTTAGGTTATACTTCCTTTAAGGCATCCAGCAGATCCATGTTGGTATTCTTCTCTTTTACGATCATCAGCGGTATATCGCTGACACGCCTGGCTACACGGCCGGCCACACTTCCCATCAGGAGGGAGGCAGCAGCCGTTCGGCCCTTCGAGCCAATTACCAGCATATCCAGGTTTTGCTCCTCGGCAAAGCGGGCAATCACTTCGGCCGGCTCTTTGTCTTTATCGTACACATATTGCATATCGTGGGGCATTGCACCGACTGCCTCCCAATAGGAGGCGGCTTCCTTCCGGGCGTTTTCTTCCATCACCTTGGCGAAGGCCCAATGATCTTTGCCAGACTTATGGTAGCCCATAGGCACCTGATACGTATGTACCCCGATCCATTTTGCATTTAGCTGTTGGGCCATATTATGGGCGGCCCGCACCGCCTTCTGTGACAAGGGCGAAAAATCGGTGGCCACGCCAATGGTTCGGATGGGGTAGGCCGCTTGCTCGGGAATACGCAAGATGGAGGTAGCCGGCTTCTTGATAAGTCGCTTTACCTCCACCTCCGGATCGCTGGTGGCCTTTTGCCCCACTATCATGAGGTCGATATCCTGCTCCATACACCACTGGCGGATCCGCTCTTCCGGATCACCGGCCATTACATAGATGGCGTAATCGGTGATGGCTTCGGGTAAGGATTGTTGTATGTTGGATTTTACCTTTTCTATGTGATCCCTGGCGACAGGACCCGACTCATCGGTAGGGCTGTCAGGCGCCTGGTCAGCGACCAAGGCCTCGTCTACGTGCAGGAAATGCACCTTTTCCGTAGTGAGGGCCTTCACATTTTGCTGCATAAAAGACAGCAGGTATTCGTCCATCACAGAGAGATCCAGTGCAACCAGCACTTTTGTTGTAGCAGTATGCGGCATATGGGTGTTCAGTTATTTGCTTTGGAATATACTCAATATCGCAGCACTTCCCAATTTGGTGGCTGCCATACAGAGGCAATAGTCGGAGCCAACGCATACAAGGCCCGGTGAATGGGTGGCATTCCCCGACTGTAGAAGACCCGTTGCACCCCCTTATTCGCAAACCTTCCCTTGCAAAATATTTGCAGCCCACTCGACCAAATACCTGACCTATACCACTGTTTTTCAATAGCTTAGTACAGCTCCCGACAATGAGGGATATAAACAGGTTTACTTTATACAAACGTTGACAAACATTGATACCACGGGACTATTCCTTGTAAAACCAACCTATAATTGTCAAGTATTTAGCGCAATTTACTTGACAAGTACTACGCTTTTTTATCTTTACTTTCATTAAGTAATGCCTTATTAATCAATGAAGGTAGCAGAGAAAATAGAACGTAAGATCAGCAGGATGCAGGAAGGAACTACCTTCAAGTATCAGCAACTGGGCATTGACCAGCCTGAATACCCTGCTGCTGCGAAAGCTATTGAGAGGCTCATCAAGAAAGGGCTTATCAAGAGATTATCTACCGGAGTATTCTACAAACCAAAGCAATCCGCATTTGGTGAACTGAGGCCAAGAGAAGAAGAATTGCTTAAACCCTACCTCTTTCAGGACGGAAAACGCATTGCTTATGTTACCGGAGGATCATTATACAATCGGATGGGCTTAACTACACAAGTTCCCAAAACCATCAAGGTAGCCAGTAAAGTAAAACGGGTAACCACCAAAATCGGGAAAACACAAGTCAAACCGATCAAAAGCTATGTAGATGTAACCAATGATAACTACTTCCTGCTGGAAATTTTGGATGCGCTGAAAGATTTCAAGACCATTCCTGACCTGGACAAGAAATCAGCTATCACCATACTGAAAAATAAGATCAGTAAACTATCCGAAAACGACCGGTCAAAAATGATCCGCTACGCCCTGAAATACCCACCACGTGCAACAGCATTATTGGGAGCAATTCTGGAATTATCTAAGGAGAAGAGCGGCCTTGAAAGCCTGAAAAAAAACCTGAACCCATTGACCACCTATAGACTCGGCATTAAGAAAGAAACATTGCCAACAGCACCAAAATGGAACATTAACTGATATGAAGTTGCACAGCAACAAAGAACTACTACAAGATGCAATCCTTGCCACAGCCGAATATCTTGAAATGAGAGATATTTATGTAGAAAAGGATTATTGGGTCACCGTTGCTCTGTATGAAATATTCCATTCAGATGTAGCCGATCAGTCTGTTTTCAAAGGAGGCACAGCGCTTTCTAAATGCCATAAGTTGATCGAACGATTTTCAGAAGATATTGATCTGGTTGTACTCCGAAATGAAGGAGAAAATGACAATCAGTTAAAGAAGAAGATCCGGGCAATCAGTAAAGTAGTGGAAAAAGTAATTCCGGAAATAGACATTGAAGGGCTAACCAATAAAGTGGGCAACATCCGAAAAACGGTTCATCAATACGACAACTTATTTGAAGGAGATTTTGGTCAGATTCGAGAGCATGTAGTAGTTGAAGTTACCTGGTTGGGGAATTTTGAACCCTTTTCTGAAATGCAGGTCAGTTCCTACATCTATGAAATGATGAAAGCCAAAGGTCAAGACGAACTGATTGAACAATACAATATGGCTCCTTTTACCATTCAGGTTCTAAGTAAGCTGAGAACACTCTGCGAGAAGATCATGAGTTTGGTAAGGTTTTCCAGATCAGAAGATCCCATAGATGACCTGAGAAACAAAATCCGTCATGTGTACGACATCCATCAAATGCTGAAAGATGAAGAAATCCGTCAGTTCTTTGAAAGCAGTGATTTTGATGATATGCTCATAAAGGTGGGTAATGATGACATGAAAGGTTACAAGAACAATAATGCCTGGATTGCTGGACATCCTTCTACTGCGTTGATTTTTGAAAAGCCACAAGAGACATGGGAACAGCTCAGCAAAGAATACAATGGTAAATTTAAAGACTTGGTAACCGGTGAACTTCCCCTAGAAGGAGCATTGATTGAAACCCTGAAAGAAGTTGCAGATCGTCTAAAAAGAATAGAATGGAATATAAAATAACGTTTGCAACAACACCCATACGCAATGCCCTTTCATCTTCGTTTCACTTCAGTGAACTAAGTCGGGACATTGCGCATAGCCTAACCATTCCTCCACCCCTCACCCTTCTTTGCCTAAAAACGTAAACCGATACACCCTCATGCACAAGTTATTGACCATTGGATTTTCGCTTATCATCTCTCTTCTTGTCCTTAGCTGCAAGAAGAAAGCCCCCGCTGTTGACCCCTCCTTTTCCACTTGTGAGCATGCTGTCGACAACAGGCACAACCGCACCATTGGCTATGATATCCTGGATGCCACAGAATCGGGTGACTTTGGGGCCAATTATGCTATCGCAGCGATGATAATCATGGTGCCCACCAATGTTTACCACAATAATTGGATGAAGTCTACTATTGAGAATATAGATGCCATAGTAGCATTGATCGATCAAGAGCTGGCTGGTTAGACTCCTGAACTTCTAGGCTACTAAACATTGATAATTCATTAAGCAGCAGATTCACCATTGCTGCTAACATGGTGAAATGCGAGTGTTCCTAAGTAAGGTAAACCCCGGTATTGTAGAGCCGGGGTTTTTCATTAGTCAACATGATTGCTGGTTAGGTTCAGCTTCACTTAGGTTGCAAGCGACCACTCACTGGTTCCATGTCATACATCACGAATGACTCTATGATGCTATCCATGTCCTCATTTTCACCATGGTCTTCTTTGCCCTGTTCTGTTTCCAGATAATTGTAGAGGGTTGCCTTGTTATCAAAGGTGACCCACACCACTACTGAGTTCCGTTCGCGATCTACTCCGACCTGGCGAGCGATCACGCCTTCCAGTTTTTCATCCATCTTCTCGCTAGGCGCTTTTGCAATGCGAATTAGGTCATCCAATTTGCCGGGTTTAGCCGTAGAGACAGATACGAATGTGTACGTTGGATTGTTCATTTCTACTCCAATTTTTATCAATTACTTTGTTTCTGATGTAAATGTACGCTTTTATTTCAAATGCACAGCAATTTGCTTACTTTTATTTCAAATGCACAGTTTATCATATGGACTACCGCCTCTTACAATCCTTGATTGCATACTTAGAAGAGTATCAGCAAGCGCATCCAGAGGGCAATTTGGATGCCTTTGTGGTATGGCTCAACCACCAGCTATTCTCACCTGAAAATGAGGGAGCACATGCATCGACCGGTCCCCTATTTCTGGCTTTTAAGGTGATGTACCTCAATAAGGAACTGAAGCGACAGGCCAAGTCCGTATTGTCTGACTCAGCCCTGTCATCACTGGACGAATACAGCTTTTTGCTGCATCTCGATCACCAGGAGAGCTTTCGTAAGATGGAGCTCATAGCCCTGCACAACCTGGAGGCGCCAACGGGTATAGAAATCATAAAGCGATTGTTGAAGAACGGACTGATCGCAGAGTTTGCCGACCTGGAAGACAAGCGCGCTAAACGGGTAAAGATCACTGAACCAGGACGAGCAGAGCTTCAACAACTTCAACCCAAACTGCAGAAGGTCTACGAAGCATTTGTTGCGCCCTTAAACATTGACGAACAGATTCATTTTAGTGGTACACTGGATAAATTAAGTGGATTAGGTTGATCCAAGGTCGAGGTGAATAATCTTGCACAGTTGTAATTGTACCTTGATGGAGTCTCTACTGTACAACCCCTCGTTACTTTAGGCCCTCAAACACGTATTGGCTAAAAAAGAACCATCATGATTCAGCAAATCGCTTGTCCAAATTGCGCTACGGAGATTCCGATAGATGCGCAGCAATTACTGGAGGGGAAGTCCTTTTCTTGCAACAACTGTAACACTTCGATTGGTTTAGCAAAGGACAGTAACACGTCCCTGCAAGATCAACTGAAAGTCTTTAGTGATTTGAAGAAGGAACCATCCGGTAAGTAACGGAATAGTTGTGATCATTTCTAGCTGAACCGCAACTGGTGAGATGCGCTGTTTGGCAAGGTAGCCTAATTTGCCATCTCGCTCATAAACTTGATCCGCATCACCTGGATCTCTTCCATGGTAACCCCCTCATCCTCCAGCTCTGCAAAGGCGACTTCCAAGGAGTCAGTTTCTGCGGTGCGGAAGTAGTCGTAGATGATATCCTGTGTTTCCTCATCGATCATGTCATCCACGTAATAATCAATATCCAGTTTGGTGCCGGAAGCCACGATGCTCTCCAGCTCCTGGAAAAAGGCATCACGTGACAAGTCCTTGGTCTTGGCGATATCCTCCAGCGGCATTTTGCGATCGATGTGTTGAATGATGTATATCTTATTGCCCGACTTTTTCGCTACGGATTTCATGGTGAAGTCAGTCGGGCGGTCGATGTTGTTTTCCTCCACATATTCGCTGATGAGCCGCACGAAAGGCGCCCCGTACTTCATCGCCTTACCCTTGCTCACGCCAGTGATGTTGCCCAACTCGTCCAGGTTGATCGGGTATTGTGTGGCCATATCTTCCAGGCTCGGATCCTGGAAGATGACGAATGGTGGTAGGCCTTTCATCTTGGCCACCTTCTTTCGCTTGTCTTTCAGCAGTTGTAAGAGCTTATCGTCCAAGGCACCGCCTTTGCCATTTTCTTCCTCGTCCGCAGCATCGGTCAATTGCTCAAAGTTGACATTGATTGGCACTTCGATCGATTTCGGCTTCTTGATGAAGGTGCGGCCCTTATCGGTGAGCTTCAGCAGGCCGTAGTTTTCGATGTCTTTACTCAGGTATTGTTCCAGTAAGCCATGACGGAGGATGGAGTTCCAGAATACATCATCCTTCTCTTTGCCTTTGCCAAAATATTTGAGGTTGTCGTGGCCATAGCTCTTCACCTCATCGGTCGCTTTGCCGCGCAGTACATTTACCACGTAGGGAATCGTATGGTTTTCGTCAATGGCGTCAATTACCTGCAGGGCCAGTTGCATATCAGCTTTTACCTCGGCCTTTTCTTTCGGATAGCGACAATTGTCGCATTCGCCATTGCCGCATTGGGAGGTATCATATTCTTCGCCAAAGTAGTGGAGCAGGAACTTTCTCCGGCAGGCAGTCGACTCGGAGTAGGCGGTCACTTCCAGCAAGTGCTGGTGCCCGATCTCCCGTTCAGCTACCGGTTTGTCGCGTAGAAATTTTTCCAGTTTATTGATGTCACGATAGCTGTAGTAGGCGATGCACTTCCCTTCCAGCCCATCACGGCCAGCCCGGCCTGTCTCCTGGTAGTAGTTCTCCAGGCTTTTCGGAATGTTGAAGTGGATCACAAAGCGCACATCGGGCTTGTCGATACCCATGCCAAAGGCAATAGTCGCCACGATCACTTCAATATCTTCCATCAGGAACTGATCCTGCGTCTTTGAGCGAACCTGCGCCTCGAGGCCGGCATGGTAAGGAGCGGCTTTGATGCCATTCACATTGAGCAGCTCGGCCAACTCTTCGGTGGTTTTTCTATTCAGGCAATAAATAATACCCGATTTCCCGGCATGTTGCTTTATAAACTTGATGATATCCTTCGTTACCTGCGCCTTTTTGCCCTTCGGTTTTACTTCGTAGTACAAGTTTTCCCGCAAAAAAGAAGAGATGTAGACCTTCGGGTCGTCCATCCGCAGGTTCTTGATGATATCCGACTGCACTTTGGGGGTAGCGGTGGCGGTCAGGGCAATGATGGGTATGGTCTGCCCTATGGAGTCTATCATATGCCGGATGCGCCTGTACTCGGGCCGGAAATCGTGGCCCCATTCAGAGATACAGTGTGCCTCATCCACGGCAATGAAGGAAATATTGATGCCTTTGAAGAATTCGATGTTTTCTTCTTTAACCAGGGTCTCCGGAGCCACATAGAGCAACTTGGTATCCCCCGACATGATATCCTGCTTCACTTGCTTTACCTGTGCCTTGGAGAGGGAGGAGTTCATGAAGTGGGCCACATTGTCCATGCTGGAATAGGAGCGCACCTGGTCCACCTGGTTTTTCATCAATGCGATCAAAGGAGAAATCACAATGGCTGTGCCTTCTGACAGCATGCCCGGAAGCTGATAACACAGCGACTTACCTCCGCCCGTAGGCATGATCACAAACGTATCCTGTCCAGCCAGGATACTGGCCATAATATCTTCTTGTTGGCCCTTAAAAGTGTCAAATCCAAAGTACTGCTTCAGAGCCGACTTCAGGTTCTTCTCCGCAACTTTCATAGTAATCGGTCTACGCTGCTTTTTACTAAATTTACCAAAATTATTCAGGAATTCTTCCGCCCTGAACAACTTCTGTTTTCCACGCCATAACCGGAAGCAATACAACGTGTAGCGCAAATGGTTGACTCTCTGATGGCGAGGGGCAGCCCAACAAAACCACAAGAGCATGAGTAATAACTATGTGGCGATAATGGCAGGCGGCATTGGCAGTCGCTTCTGGCCGATGAGCCGCGAAAATCACCCCAAGCAATTTTTAGACATTCTGGGGGTGGGGCAAACGCTGATTCAAGCTACGTATGAGCGATTTAAAAAGATCTGTCCGCAAGAGAATATCTACATTCTCACCAATGAAAAATACCGCGGGCTGGTAAAAGAACAACTGGACGGCATACAGGATGCACAGATATTAGGGGAGCCGATGCGAAAAAATACGGCCCCTACCATCGCCTATTTTTCTGAGAAAATCGCCAAGATGGACC
>CAJXXO010000069.1 GCA_913062655.1 uncultured Bacteroidota bacterium
CGACCAGTTCAAAGACGATCGCAACGAGCGCAAGAGGAACACGTTGTCATTCAACGTCGGGGTGTCGGTCTGGATGCCAACGTTATTGAATGCCGCCGGATCCTGCGCAAACACATTATTAAAATTGCCGGCCGCCGCATTAAAATTACCGGCCGCCGCGCCCGTTGGATTGAATTGGGAGAAGAACTGATTGTTGGTCTGCACCTGATCGGAGTAATTCAGATTAAACGAGGTAAAGCGTTTGCGGTAGGAAATATTGGCGCTCGCAGTCCGTCCAAAAAAGCGCTCGCCCCAGGAGATATCCACGTTGGTACGCTCATTCGGCGTCCAGTCAAACCCAATCGTGTAGAGATTGCCGTCGGTACTGCGCACCGACGAAAATTCGTTCTGTTCCCTACCCACCGTCACGTCAAACAGCCATTTCCGTGAGTATTGATAACCGATGTTGACTTGCATTCGGTTGAACTTGTTGGTGGCGCCGGTATCGAGTTCGACGTTGGAGCGGTTGACCGAAAAACTCCATGGCGTCTTGGAAAATTTCTCCCCGCTGTTGAGCCGGAAATCGAACCGCCGCGCGGTGCTGTTGGCAAACGCCTGTCCTCCGCCCGCATTCTCGTCCCGCTCATTGCTTACCGAGGTGTAAGAGGGCCGAAAGTCCACATTTGCGTAGCTCGCAAAGCGATGGACCAAAAAGGGAGAGACCGTGTAGGTCGTCACCGTGGTCGAATTGGCATTCGCGCCGCCAAGCCGATTGTCGTCGGTAACCAGCAGGCGGTTGTCCACGTTGACCTGAGAGGAGGTCGTGCGCGCATCAAAGAAAAACAGGTCTTCCCATAGCTCAGCGGTGCCTTGCCCCTGCCACTGACGATTGTTGCTCTCCAACCCGCGACCGTTGAGTGCCTCGCGGCGATCGAAGTTGATATCCCCGGCAACCTGCAGGCGTGCGCCCTCCCCCCGAACCGACGCGCCCGGACGGATTTGGAAGATCAAATCCGACTGAGGGTTCTGCGAAGACAACAGGACGTTGTCTGTATACATCGTGCTGGCACTGAGCCGCGGCGTATACGTCCACTCACCCGCAACGACCGAACCCGCCGCGGAAGCCGTGGCCGTCAACAGCAACCAGCTGATCGCGCTGCGGGGGGAAAAGTTCATGA
The DNA here is from genome assembly GCA_913062655.1 of uncultured Bacteroidota bacterium. Classification (GTDB taxonomy): domain Bacteria; phylum Bacteroidota; class Bacteroidia; order Chitinophagales; family S012-47; genus CAJXXO01. Next base: position 1,158 of record CAJXXO010000069.1, read on the forward strand.
CGCGGATTGCGCGGCGCCGTAGCCATAGGCATAGCGATAGTACTGTTCCGCACCACTAGGCCCGTTCTTGGACTTGTTCAGCAACGCGCCAGTGACCCGGTCCTCCCCGATCACCCGCAGCGCCTCGCGCACGGTCGACTGTGCGGTATCGCGCGCTTCGACCACCATGATGATTTGACTCACATGCGGCGCAAGGGCCACCGCGCCGGTGGTCGCGAGGATAGGCGGGCAATCGAAAATAATCACTCGGTCCGAGTAGCGGGCGGCGAGTTCGTCGGTCAGCGCCTTCATCATGCCGCTGGCGAGCTTTTCGGAAATCGCCTTGCGGCTCCTTCCGGCAGGAATCACCGACAGCGAATCAATCGAATTATCCACCTGATTATAGTGTTTTAAAAGCAAAAACAGCAAGAGATAATACTCCGCCAAGGCTCGTTTACTGTCAACTTTAGAGGCGAACACCCGGACCGAGGCCTTCATTTATGGTTCAAAAGGTATGGTGTATATCCATCCCCGCTTTCATGAGTCACAGCGGGTGACTTTACGCAACGATTCAGGGGACACCCATTTCGACTTGCCTTTTACCGGGCAAGGTTTTGTGCATGAGATCGAGGAAGTACATCAGTGCTTGCGGAATAGTCAATGGGAAAGCGAAAAACACAGCCATGCTGATAGCCTGGCGTTAGCCGAATTGTTAGATCGCATCCGTGAAACCATTGGGCTGACCTATCCTCAAGAATGATGGAAATCCCAATTAACCTGTATTTTCATACAACAAATCAACCTACATTTTATGCGTTCCCAGTTGCGTTTGGTATTCCCCTTTTTGGTGCTATCATGGCTTACTAACAGTTGCACGACAAAAGTAACCGCCCCCTTTGCATTGCAGCAGTCCATTGCCTACCACGATCCAAGCACCGAATGGGCCACCTTTGACGATACGTTGCGTATCATCGCTACGCGCCCGGAGGGAGGGTTTCGCCATAGCACCCTGCACGTGGATGTGGCGCGCGATATTTTTTCCATCCGCGACAGCACCCGCCACCACACCGTTTCCTATCAATGGACCCCGGATAGCTGTCATGTAAAGCTGAATGGCTCGTCCGACTTTACCCCGCGTGAGCGAGATAGCCTGCACCTGACTTGTGACCGCTTACACTTACTGAAGGACTACTATACGTTTCTGTATGGGCTGCCAATGAAACTCACAGATCGAGGCGTCAATTTGATCGATACCGTTGCCACAAAAACATTTAAGGGGAAAGACTATGCCGTAATAGAAGCCCGTTTCGCAGATAATGTGGGAGAAGATGTGTGGTTCATCTACTTGAATCCGCGCTCCTACCGTATGGAAGTGTATCAATTTTTTGATACCGATACCAATGGGCAAATACTACCGGAAAGTGGTGAGTATGTGTTGCTGGATGGCGAGTTTTTCATTGGTGGCATGAATATTCCTGAGACACGTAGCTGGTATACCAATGCAGATGACGAATTTTTGGGTACGGATGTACTGATACGCTGACACTACACCAACTTATGACACCGCTATTTAAAAAGCTAAACTATAAGGGACAAGCATCGATCACTTGCCTCCATGCACCGGATGGTTTCATCCCGGAATTGGAAGCCATGCGTGCATTCGCTACCGTTCATAACAGCGTGGACGGTGAGGATGCACTCCCTTTTGTAATGGCCTTTGTCCAAACGGAAAAAGAAGTGGCACAGTCAATACAGGCCATTGGGCCCCAGTTGCAACCGGATTCGGTAATCTGGTTTTGTTATCCGAAAAAATCATCAAAGAAATATTCAGCTACCATAACACGTGACCTGGGCTGGTCCGCCATGGCGGATTATGATCTGGAGCCGGTCAGGCAGGTGGCGATTGATGAAGATTGGAGTGCGCTCCGCTTCAAGCCGGTAGATCAGATTAAAACTATGACCAGGCGGAAAAGCATGACGCTCACCGAAAAAGGAAAAAACAAAACCAAGCCTTCTGATGGATCTGGTTAACGGTTTCTGGTCAGCTCACTTAGCTTGTAGCGCCAGGCAATGCCCGTACACAGGGACTGGTAGCAGGCAAAAGTGGCCGGGTTGCGCAGGATTGGCTCTTTGCAAAATGCAGTAGTTTAGGAGGATGAAAGACTACCTCTCCATCAACAAAGCTTCGTGGAATCAACGTACGCTTAGCCACATTGCGTCCCCGTGGTATGAGATCGATGATTTCCTGGCGGGACAGACCTCCTTGAAACCCATCGAATTGGCCCTATTAGGCGATGTGACCGGTCAATCAATAGTGCACCTGCAATGTCACTTTGGGATGGACACGATTTCACTGGCCCGCATGGGTGCGGATGTCACCGGCCTCGACCTCTCAGACGAGGCGATACGACAGGCGGAAGTCCTGGCGGACAAAACAGGCATAGCAGCCCAATTCGTATGCGGGGATGTGTACCAGGCACCGGAGCTATTGGGCCAGCAATATGACGTAGTATTTACCACTTATGGTACCATTGGCTGGCTCCCCGATATCAACCGCTGGGCAGCAGTGGTCAGCACCCTACTTAAGCCGGGTGGACAATTGGTGTTTGTCGAGTTTCACCCGGTGGTATGGATGTTTGACAACGACTTTAAAGAGATCACCTACAGCTATTTTCAGCGGGAAGCCATTGAAGAGACGGAGGAAGGCACCTATGCAGCCGAGGATGGGCAGACCTATCAATCCGTGAGCTGGAACCATGGTTTGGCGGAGGTGGTGGGTGCCTTATTGCGTCAGGGACTTACGATCAGCCATTTTGAAGAGTACCCTTACTCGCCCTACAATTGTTTTGCCCACACCGAAGCGTATGAGCCAGGCAAATTCCGGATCCAACACCTTGCAGATAAAATACCGATGGTGTATTCGATAGTAGCTTCAAAATAACCGGTATTCCCGCTACCTTAGTACAAAACCCAAAACCATGACCACCCCTCCCTCAACTATTGGCCTGGCCCTTTCCGGAGGTGCGGTGCTCGGTGCTGCCCATGTTGGGGTGCTGCAAGCCCTGGAAGAGCATCAGGTACAAGCGGAGTATGTAGCCGGCACATCCATTGGTGCTTTTATTGCCACGCTTTACGCGTTTGGTGTGGAGGCAAAAACGATGGAAAATATGGGCAACGGTCTGAGTTGGATCGATGTGACAGGCCTGTCGCTGTCACGCTACGCCTTGCTCTCCAACGAGAAACTGGGCAAGCTGTTGACCAAGCACATCGGTCAAAAAAACCTGGAAGATGCCCCTATCCCGCTGGCACTGGTGGCTACCGACATCAGCAACGGGGAAAAGGTAGTGCTTCGTGAAGGTCCGGCAGATAAGGCGGTGATGGCCAGCACCTGTATCCCCGGTATTTTCAAACCGGTGGAGATCGATGGACGATTGTTGGTAGATGGGGGTATTGTGGAGAACACCCCAATTGATACGGTGAAGAGCCTTGGAGCTGACTACGTCATCGGGGTGGATCTGTTGTCCAACCTCATTCATAACCGACCCAACCACATTGTCGATGTGATCATTAATAGCTTTCACTACACCCTACGTGCAGCCGCCCTGCACCAAACCGAAAAGGCCGATCTGGCCATTGCGCCCAACACGACCGGTTTCAGCCGCTCTCGTATGGGACAGATCAAGAAACTGATGGAACAGGGCTATAAGGACGCTTTACATATCCTTCAGACGTCAAATCTTCCCCAACCCTGATTGATGGGAATCCAAACTATTTACCAATGGCTGGAAGATGCCGGATTGTGGTCACCTGACATCGATCTGGAACGCCAGGCTATGGTGAAATCAGGTGGTTCAACAGATACCAATCTGTACTTCATTAAAGAGGGTACCTTACGCATTTTCGTAGCCGAAGAGGAGGAAGAAAAAACCATTCGGTTTGGCTATGCCGGCAACATCATTACAGCACTGGATAGCTTCATCACAGAGCAGCCATCTGATCTTTATATACAAGCCATCAAACGCACTCGCATTCGCAGCATCTCCAAACCGGATTACCTGGCTTTTATGCAGGCCACACCGGAACGACAGTTGGTATGGGACCAACTATTGCAACAACTACTCCTACAACAAATGGAACGGGAGCGGGATCTGCTCATCCGATCGCCACAGGAGCGCTACCAACGGGTGCTGCAACGCAGCCCACAACTCTTCCAGGAAGTACCGCATAAATACATCGCCAACTACCTCCGCATGACGCCCGAGACCCTCTCCCGCCTGAAAAAGTCTTGATTTCGATCAATGTTTCTCCAGACGATAGCCTGCACCTTTGTCAAAAAAAAGATGCAACTACAATCTGACCTCTTACAAGACCTGAAGCAGCGTACGGAAAAAGTACTGACTGCGGCAGAAGTATTGCTCGACCTGCCGCTTGATGAGCTAAACTACAAACCGGATCCTGATACCTGGAGTGCCCTGGAGTGTCTGGAGCACCTGAATCGTTATGGGGATTTTTACCTCCCGGAGATTTCACATCGGATACAGTCCGGCTCCGAAAAGAAGAATGACCTTTTCCGGTCTGGCTGGTTGGGTAACTACTTTGCCAAAAGCATGCTGCCGAAGGAGAAGCTCAACAAAATGAAGACCTTCAAAAGCATGAACCCCAATGGCAGTCGACTGGACAAGTCAACGATAGATACGTTCATCGATCAACAGCACCAGATGCTACGATTGCTGACGAAAGCCGATGCCGTTTCGATCACCCACACCAAAACCAGCATCAGCATTTCCAAGTGGATCAAATTGCGACTGGGGGATACCTTCCGGGTAGTGATCTATCACAACCAGCGCCATATCGTGCAAGCCCAAAAAGTATTGACCACCCATAAACCAGCAGAAAATGCGATCTTGCCGTAAAACTGAGGATGCCGCATATACAATTGTACACTGCCCTGTCCATTGACGGCTATATTGCCCGTGAAGATGGCAGCATCGACTGGCTGGAATCCCTCGACAATCGGGAGCAGGTTGATCATGGCTACAGCGACTTTCTTGCGGGTGTGGATACCGTGGTCATGGGCCGCACCACCTACGAGCAAGTCGTGGGATTCGGGGTGGAATGGCCGTATGTTGGCAAGCAGACATACGTGGTGACCCGGCAAGGTGACTACGCCACTGCCACGCCTGAGACGCAGGTCGCCAATGTGGTGGATGACGCCTGGGTGAGGCAACTCAAAAGGCAAAGTCGAAGTAATATCTGGCTGGTAGGAGGCGGTGAAGTCAATGCTGCCTTTCTCCAATTGGGTGCTATTGATGAAATGATCCTTTCCGTTATACCCGTGGTATTGGGGGCAGGTAGAAAGCTCTTTGCTGGTGATCAACCTACTTCGAACTTCAAGCTACAATCGGCTCAACCGTTCTCTACCGGTGTGGTGAACCTTCATTATCGTAGGGTTGACTAAAATCAGCAGGAATGGCCACCTGACGGTGTAGCTTTAGCTAAAACCATAGCGCTATGCCTCGTCCGCAAACCAAAACAGCCCTCCTGGAAGCCAGCACAGCCCAGTATGGGAAGCTGCTCCAACAGATCGATACGATGACCCCAGTCGAACAAGAGGCTGACTTTCCACCCGGCACCCTCAACCGGAATATCAGGGACATCCTGGCGCATCTGCATCATTGGCACAAGATGATGCTGGAGTGGTACGACATCGGCATGCAAGGCAAAAAGCCGGATATGCCGGCCAAAGGCTACACGTGGAAGACCACACCTGACCTGAATCGATGGATTCAGCAGCAGTACGCGAATCAACCTTTAGCCACAATCCGGCATCGCTTTGCTGACAGCCACCGACAAGTTCACCAACTGATCGAGCAGCATTCTGATGAGGAACTGTTCACAAAAAAGCGCTATGGGTGGACCGGTTCGACCTCTTTAGGCGCCTACCTGGTCTCAGCTACCAGCAGCCACTACGACTGGGCGATCAAATTGATCAAACGGGTACAAAAGCAGCGGTCATAAAAAAATATACAACCCCTGTATCTTTAGTGATTCAATTAACCATCAGGTATGAAAGCGTCATGGATCTCCCGCAGTGTAGGTTTGTTTATTGTTATCCTGCTTGTAGCTGCCTATTGCAACAAAAGCCAGAAGGAAACTACGCAGGAGGAATCATCCTCCACCGCCTTTGGTGACCCACCTCAATGGGCACAGGAAGCGATATGGTACCAGATCTTTGTCGAACGCTTCTACAATGGCGACCCTACCAACGACCCTACTCCGGCTGACATGGAAGGCGCCTACCCCTTCATCGTACCACCCGATTGGCAACTTACCCCCTGGACGCACGACTGGTATGCGCCTGACCCTTACTTTGCTACGCTGGACACCATGGTTGATGGCTACGGTAACCCCTTCACCAATTTTGCCCAAAAAGCCCAGCTACGCAGGTATGGCGGTGACCTGCAAGGGGTGCTGGACAAGCTCGACTACTTGAAAGACCTGGGCATTACCGCCATCTATTTTAACCCATTAAACGATGCCCCGTCCCTCCACAAATACGATGCCCGCAACTGGCGCCACATCGACCGCAACTTCGGGCCCGACCCGAAAGGGGATGTCGCCCTGATGGACCAGGAAGACCCCACCGATCCCAGCACCTGGCAATGGACCGCAGCCGATCAGCTCTTTCTCGACCTGATCGACTCCCTGCATACCCATGACATCAAGGTCATCCTCGACTATTCATGGAACCACACCGGCACCCCATTCTTTGCGTGGCAAGACCTGGTGGAGCAGCAACAAGCCTCCCCTTACAAAGACTGGTACTGGATCGAAAGTTGGGATGATCCGAGTACCGATAGCAATGAGTTTGCCTACCGGGGCTGGTTAGGCAACAAAAGCCTGCCCGAGATCAAAGAAACGGCCAAGCAAGAACATGATGGTCCGCTGAAGCCTTTCGAAGGTGACATCTACAGTCAGGCCGCCAAAGACCACATCTTTGCCGTCACCCGCAGGTGGCTTGATCCCAATGGCGATGGCGATCCGTCCGATGGCGTGGACGGCTATCGGTTGGATGTAGCTGCTGAGGTACCACTTGGCTTCTGGCGCGAATACCGCGAAGTAGTGCGTGAGGTGAATCCTGATGCCTATTTGCTCGGGGAGCTGTGGTGGGAGGACTATCCGCATAAGCTTCTGGATCCGGAGCCTTACCTCCGGGGCGACATTTTCGATGCTCCGATGAACTATCGCTGGTATCGGGCCGCACGGGTCTTCTTCAACGCTTCACCGGAGCCTATATCGCCCTCAGCTTTTGTAGACAGCTTGAACAGCTATCGCAGCAACATCCGCGAGGCCAACAACCGCGCGATGATGAACCTGACAGCCAGTCATGACGTGCCACGAGTATCGACATCGCTGTTCAACAAGAATCTCTACAAATACCAGGCTTCGGCCTCCAATCCCGACTACAAGATCCATAAACCTGATGCCGCCACCTATGCTACCTTGCGCATGCTGCTGGTACAGCAGTTTACCTACATCGGTTCGCCACACATCTGGGCAGGCGATGAGATGGGCATGTGGGGCGCAGACGACCCCTCAACGCGTAAACCCTTGATCTGGCCGGGATATGACTTCGAGCCTGAGCAGGTGCATCCGCTAGGGATTGATCGACCAGTGGATACTGTAGCCTTCAATGATTCTTTGTTTGCTTTCTACCAGGGGCTGATCAAAATGCGGAAGGCCTACCCGGTGTTGCACAGCTCTAACCTGGCCTTTGTCTTGGTGGATGATGAAAATGAGCTATTGGGCTATAGTCGTGCCGATGAGGAGAGCGAAGTATTGGTGGTATTTAACAATGGATCGTCACCGCAAACGGTAACACTCCCTACCAAATTTGAGAACGGTTACACTACCCTCATCGGACCGGAGGATTTTTCAGTTGACCAGCAACAACTGACGGTGACCCTGCCCGAGCGGAGTGCTGCGGTGTATGCAGTGGGTGGGGGGTGAAGGTTCAAAGTTTAAAGTTCAAAGTTGAAAGTTGAGAGTTCAAAGTTGAAAGCTTTGCCTGCCGTATCTGCCAGAGGCGGAGAAGGCAGGTTGAAAGTTCAATGTTGAAAGTAGGTGGCAGAGTGTACCGCAAAGAAGAGAGGTAACACCATCGCCCTTCGCTATTCGGCCATCGCAAATCGCAGTACGCTTATCGCAATTCGCTGTACGTTTATCGCAAATCGCTATACGCACATCGCCCTACACTTATTTCGGCTTCTTTTTTGCATTCAAGGCATACGAATGGTCGATCTGCTCTTGCAGGAAGTCATCTGAGAGAGCACCATCCACTACGATCGTATTCCAGTGCTTTTTATTCATGTGATAGCCGGGTTGTACCGCATCATGATGCTCGCGTAGTTCAATGGCTTTATCGGGGTCGCATTTCACAGTAAAGGATAGTGGGTCATTGTCCAGACCTGTCAGACAAAAGGCATGCCCATTGACTTTGAATACCAAGGTATCCGGTCCAAAAGGCATTTCTTCGGTCACATTAGGTTTGCTCAGGCAATACGCACGCAGTGATTCGATATGCATCAAGGTTCATTAAACACATAGGATAGGATGATTAGCGCTAGCTGGTTCAAGCCAAGCCGAGAGCCACTCAAGGTGAAGGCAATGGCCATATCTTCTTCGGGAAAGTAACTGGCCTGGTTGAGGAAAGCGTCAATGCCTCCATTGTGTCCCCAGGCTTCTTTGTCGTTACCATACGGAAAACGAAACAGCCCCTTACCAAAGCCTTCTTCCAGGGTACACATCGTCTCTATGGATTCCGCAGCTATGAGCTCCCCTTGCCATAATGCGCGCAAGAACGCAGTCAATTCAGCAGCGGTGGAGACCACGCCACCGGCTCCGTGGGGGATACTCATATCGGTAGTGGGAATGCCCGGAGGGGCCCACCCATCTGATTGCCATACCCAGGAGACAGTTTCATTCTTGTACACCTCTATCGCATCCCCATAAGCGGTGCGGTTGAGGCCCAAGGGTTGGACAATGCGTTCGTCCAGCAACTGTGCATAGGGCTTTCCGGTCACCTCTTCCAGTATGTAGCCCAGCAACACGTAGTTGGCATTTGAGTATTCGTGTTTTGAACCGGGCGCAAAGTCTAACGGTGGGTCGGCCATGATGGTCAGCATCGAAGCACGACTCATCGAACTGTCGATGTAAGAAAAATAGAGCAGGTCATTGGTGAAATTGTGCAGGCCGCTGCTATGGGTCAATAAATGATCGATCGTAATGGTATCTGCAGCCGGGAACTGCGGAAAAAAGGAGCTCAGCCGGGTCGATAACGACAGGCGACCTTCTTCGATCAACTGCATGATAAGCGTAGCGGTAAAAGTTTTGGATATGGAGCCTATGCGAAACTGTGTTTCCGTGTTGAAGTAAGGGGTCAAAAAAGCAGCAGG
>CAJXXO010000070.1 GCA_913062655.1 uncultured Bacteroidota bacterium
CCGATCCACCCGAAAAGTGGTGAAGGCTTTGGAAGAACAAGGGTTTTGGCCGGAAGAAATCCACCAGCAAGTTCCCAAAGATGGCGAGCACAAGGAGTGGTTTTGGATACGTGAGTTTCCGCATGCCTACCAGTGGTTGTTTGGCAACCTTCCACCCGAAGCGACTACGGCAAGTGGCAGTGGGCTGGGGGTGAAGGCCTACCCCAATCCGGCCGACCAGTCCTTTACGCTTGCGCTGCCGGAGGCCAAACACGCGTACGTGGTGCACATCTACAACCTGTTAGGGCAAGAGGTGTGGCAGAAATCCCTGGATACGACTACAACCGTATCGTGTAAGGATTGGGACAACGGAGTCTATTTCATCAAGATCAGACAACACAAGGAAACCACCACACTAAAAGTAACGGTAAAACACTGATTACCGCGGTTGCCAGATTTGCGCGTTCATGGCAGGAATCGTTACCTGCATGGACGCTCCCTCCAGTGTCTTCTCCTCTTCGGTAAACAGCTCTACCCAGTTTTGCCCGAAAGGGGTGAGTGCAGAAGCAGAGAGGGTAAGTGTAACCGGCTCCGCACTGAAATTGGCCAACACGCATACGGCTGTATCATCGGTATGCCTCAGGTAGCTCATGATAGCATTAGGATCCTGCTCCCCTTCAACAGATGGGTTGAGGCGAGTGAGTGCGCCATGTGCCAATGCCTTACTCTCCCTTACAAAATAATGTAGCGTGCGGTAGAATTGCCGCAGTTGCTTTTGCTCAGGAGCCAATCCTTCCCCATCGAAAGCACCTCCATTCATCCATTTTTGATGCTCCGGTACGCCCCAATAGTCAAATATGGTCGTTCGGCCGTCTTCACCTTGAAATCCTTCCTCCCCCTTGCCGGGTTCGCCCACTTCCTGTCCAAAATAGAGCAGCAGCGGGCCTTGTCCAAGGGTAGCAGATACCACCATACCGGGGCGGCCCATTTGCGGGTTGCCGGCAAATTCGTCAGCCGCAATACGCTGTTCATCGTGGTTTTCGAGGAAGCGCAGCATGCGCGGATCGATGCTATCCAGGCTTTCTCGTACAGCAAAAACGGCATCTGCATTGGGCGTGCCTTCCATCATCTTACGCAGCTCGTCATAGGTGCCTACTTTGTCGTATTGGTAGTCAAAACGACCTTTTTCAAAATAGAGGGCGTACTTTTCCGGCTCGTATATTTCCGCCAGAAAGATCACATCCGGGTGGCTTTGCTTTACCGCAGGTATCACCCAATTCCAGAAGGCTACCGGCACCATGTGTGCCATATCACAGCGGAAGCCATCCACCCCTTTGCCGGCCCAGTAGAGCAAAATGTCTTTCATTTTTAGCCAGGTATCCGGTATGGGGTCAAAATACTCCTTCCGCCCATCGGCATAATCGACACCGTAGTTGAGTTTGGTGGTTTCAAACCAATTGCCCACAGCAGGTGTGGCAGAGAATACATCATCACCGGTAGCTTTAGCAGGAGATTCTGCGAAGCTGTTGTCCTCCGTTGGGTGCGTCTCTTCTCCGAGTGGGTTGTATCCTTCCGGCACCTGGAAGTCCTCCCCGGGGAGGTAGTAAAAGTTGTTCTGTGGGTCGAAGGCTACTGTGGTATCGTCAGTGGCTCCAAAATCAGTGGTACCCTCCGGCTTAGCATCGGATACATACTGCCGGGCCACATGGTTGGGTACAAAGTCGATCAGCACTTTCAGTCCGGCCGCATGGGTGCGAGCAACCAGCGCTTCAAATTCGGCCATACGGTTGGGTACATCTTCTGCCAGATCCGGATGGACGTCATAATAATCCTTTATCGCGTAGGGACTGCCGGCCCGTCCTTTTACCACATCTGCATCATCTCTTGCTATGCCATATGCCGTGTAATCGGTCATGGTAGCATGCTCAATCACACCGGTATACCAAATATGTGTGACACCTAAGTCCCGAATGGCTTGCAGTGCTTTTGGGGTGAAGTCGTTAAACTTGCCCACGCCATTTTCTTCGATCGTGCCATAGGTGACATTATTGGTTTTGGTGTTGCCAAACAGGCGCGTCATCACCTGGTAGATTACCAATTTATGGCCTTCGTAAGGGGCAAAAGACACCTCTTCCTGCATGGTAGCATTATTTTGGTCGGGTGTAGAATCATTGGTGGAGCATGACGAAGCGAACAGACTGAGTATGCCCAGTCCCCATGCAAATGCAATTGGTCTCATACGGAGTTATTTACGGAAGCGGGTGAAATAGTCGACCAGACCTTCCACCGGTTGCTTCATGATTTTTCCGATCTGAATCCGCTTGGCCTCACACACCTCTCGTAGCACATCTTCAAAGAAATGGGCAATCGAGCCCACGAAGTGGACCGGTACCTGCTGATAATTGTCGAAGCGGCAGACATGGATATCCAAAAATTCCAGCAATCCCTGCTTCACTAACCTGCGGATGTAATAATTTTCCTTGTTGCTCGACAGAAAGCGGGCAAATGAAGCCAGGTAAACATTGGGGTGAGGCTTGCGATAGACATTATCGAAGATTTCCTCTTTGTTGAGGTTGTATTGCTTTTGCAGCGCCTCATGCATTTGAGGGGGCAACTTCTCATAAAGAAAATCGGCCAGCAACTTTTTACCTAGATAGCTACCGCTGCCTTCATCGCCCAGGATATAACCTAAGGCATGCACATCATCGTGCAATTCCTTGCCATCAAAGTAGCCGGCATTCGATCCGGTACCGAGAATGCAGGCGATGCCCGGCTTGTCTTCGCAAGTAGCCCATGCTGCCCCGAGCAGGTCGTGTTCGATGTGTACGTCTGCCTGGCGGAAAAACAATTGCATAGCGGTGTGCAATACCTCCTTGCGCGAGGGGTTACTGGACCCTGCGCCAAAGAAGTAGAGCGTAGTCACATCGGGGGCTACCGCCAGCAGGTCTTCATAGGTCTTTAGCGATTCAAAGGTCTCGCTAACAGAGTGAAAAAATGGATTGTATCCCTGTGTGGTAAATTCACCTACCACCTTCTTATCAGCATCCAACAAGCGCCAGTCGCACTTGGTAGAGCCGCTATCAGCTAGCATTAACATATTCTCTTCCATTTGATTGCCGTCCGAAAATACGACTTAGCGAACAACCATCAAAGCAGCGCTCCGCGACCAGCCTTCGCCTCGTAAGACCACCCAGTACTGTCCATTCGCCACTGGCCAGCCGCCTTCAGAGAGGAGGTCCCAGGAGATATCCGTTGTGCCGGCCGGTAACACCTGTGGTGATAATGGCATGGCTATGCGCTGTCCGGATGGAGCAATCACCTCTACCATCACCTCGCGTGGGGCATCCATCTCCAGCCGTATGGTAGCTTGTCTATTGGCCGGATTGGGACTAACGGCAAGGGAGGAAGTGTTGAGTGTTACGGTGATATCCTCATCAATACCGACTGGCGCATAGGTATCTGGTACCGGTAGCTTTTCTGTGGTGTAGATGCGGTACTCACCGGGCTCGAGCCGGAGTGGTGCATTCACATTGGTGACGTTGATGCTGTCACCGGTGAAATACTCATACCACCAACCGGTATTATGAAAAGCAGGGTCGCCATCTTGAGCGGTTACATCCATATTGCCCAATACCACTACATTCATCGTGTTGTGGCCCAGCTTAATGCGCTTGACACGTCCGGCCAGGCTTAGCTCCACGGAGCCATTTTTGAATACCTCGTAGCCATTGCGCAATTCAATCAGCGCCTTCTTGGTCTTGTAGATTTTCAACCGGGCGGGTATCTCCAGGTAATTCCAGCGAATGGGTTTGGGGCCGGTACGGCCATTATAGTTGATACTGAAATCGTATCCCATTTCCCCAAATTGCCACAGCATTTTAGGACCGGGGATGGTGTAGAATAGCGTGGAGGCCAGGTTGATGCGATCCAGGCCGGTGTTGAAGTCTTTCACATTGTAGCCACCGGAGCTGTTGCCGTATTGAAAGATCTCGTAGACCTGGCGTTCTTCATCGTGGCTCTCCATATAAGCGACTACATGCGGATCGTTCCACCCACGGGTACCGTGGTAGGCCCAGTCTACATTGGAGGAGTTGACATACCCCAGGCCTATTTGCTTGTACCCGCCATGGATGTTGCCCCACAGCATCATGCCATAGTTGGCCAGTTCCCGTTCTTCACTATTGTCTGCAAAGTGTTCGAGAATGAAGTAGGATTCCGGGTCGACCGACCACACCTCATCGGCATAGTCTTTCAGGATAGCAACCCGACTGGAGTCATACTGCCCCCAAAGGCCAACATTGCCCAGTGTATTTTTCTGCGTAAAGCCTTTTGAAAGATCCATTCGATAGCCATCAAACCGGTACTCTTCAACCCAGTAGCGCAAAACGCGCTTGGAGAATTCTTTGGTAGCGGGGCTCTCGTGGTTGAAATCGTAGCCCACGTTGAAGTCGTGTGTAGGTTGTTGGTTGAACCAGGGACTGTTGGCTGCCGGCTGATTATTGGCGGCATCCCAGTACATGCGGACCATTGGGCCCTGGCCAAATGAGTGATTGAGTACCATATCCAGCACCACCGCTATACCGCGGCTGTGGCAGGTGTCGATAAAGCGCTTCAATTCATTCTTCGTTCCGTAGTATTTGTCTACGGCAAAGAAATAGGACGGATTGTAACCCCAGCTTATATTGGCCTCAAACTCCATGATGGGCATTAATTCAATGCAATTGATGCCCATATTTTGCAGGTAGTCCAGCGTATCAATCAGTGTAGCATAGTTGTGGGAGGCTACAAAGTCGCGGACCAGTAGCTCGTACACGACCAAGTCTGTCTTAGCCGGCTTTTGAAAATTGTTGGTCGCCCACTGGTAGGGCTCTTGAGCCGTTTGCAGCACCGATACAATGCCGGTAGCTTTCCCCGTTGGGTATGGTTTGAGGTTAGGGTAGGTCTCATCATCGATGAATGGATCGTTCCAGGGATCGAGGATTTTGTCGCAATACGGGTCGCCCACCGTCAGGTTGCCATCTATCATGTACTGGTAGGCATACTCTTCCTGCGGTGTCAAGCCTGTGATTTCTACCCAGTACCGGTCGCCACTTGGGGTCACATTCATGCGGTAGGCTGGATCGACTTCCCAATTATTGAAATCGCCAATGACGTAAACGAAATTTTTATCTGGTGCAAAAAGGCTGAGCACTACGGAGGTGTCAGAGGTATAGTTGATGCCATCCTGAAGGCCGGCAGGCAAAGCTGCGACATTAGCAGGGGCATTTACGATGTACACAAAGGTATCGGCAACGGTGGTAGCGCCATCATTTACCTCCAATACGACCGTATTTCTGCCAGTATTGGCTACGGTTAGCGTGTAGCCTAAGGAGTCACCGGTGGTTTGCGCCAGTTGATTCCCATTTTCAAATAAGGTCAGGGTAGCATTTTTGGAGGCGGCACCATGAATTTGAATATTCTGCCCAATGGTGTAAAAAGCGGGTGAGGTGGTTGGCGATACGATCTTAGCGTGCAGACTGTTGTCAAATATAGGATAGTAGATATCACTGCCATCTGCGCTGCGACCTACAATAGAGCCATCCGCATTTCGGAATACAAAAGAAAGCTGCTCCACCGTATCTGTTGCAGGTACACCATAGAAACTTCGAATATGGTAGCGGATAGAATGCCGGTTGTTACCCAGGTTGGTCATTTCTACATTGGGGTCAGCGGTACCCCACTGGCCTTGCACAAACTTCCAGTCGGTGGGAGAGGTAGAGTTGTTGGTAATCACTCCGGTATGTGCATAGACTTGTGCAACATTAGCCAGCGCGCCATTGCCTGCTGAAGCATCAAACAGAATGGTGACGGTATCGTCTACCGTAGGAAAAATAGGGTTAGTGCTGACCACTTGTGCAGGAGCCGCCCAAGCGGTAAGGCATACCAGAAGAGTAAACAAAAGATTCCGTGTCATCGGGTTGCGTTTATGTTAATGAGATTAAAAAATGGGCTGGCGGCTAAAAATAGTACAGGAATGATTGAGTTCAAAGTATTGACAATCTTTTACTTACTCCTTTTTGGGTAAAAAAAAGGCGCAGCCGAAAAGCTGCGCCCTATTACTGGTAATGGATTGTGCTTAGCGTACAACCATGATCTTGTTGGTCAAAGTAGATTTACCGTTGGTCAAGGTGTAGAAGTAAACCCCATTGTCAACGTTGCTCAAGTCCCAAGTCACATTGTGCTGACCGGGTGTCTGAGAACCGCTGTACAGGGTAGTTACCGCCTGACCCAATGCGTTGTATACTACAATGCTCAGGTCATCTACTTGCTCGTTCAAGTTGTAATTGATTGTAGTTTGGCTGGTAGCAGGGTTAGGAATCGCGCGAACATCTGTCAGCATGTTAGCGAAATCATCAATACCTGCAGGGTATACATACTGTGCTGTAACAGCATCGAATGTAGTACCATCTGTGTTTTCAACTACCAGGTTTGGACCATCCAAACCTCTGATAAAGATGTCAGAGCAATCCTTGTCTTTACCTTCAGCCGAACCGTCTGCGCTGCGGAATACCAAACCAATGTTGTAAGGCGTAGAGTCGCCTGGTACAGGACCATTGCTGGCCTGGCTGTAATAATCCACCACGTGGATAGTGAGTTCCCAAACATCTGCAGTACCAGTTTGAGACATTTCGCCTACACCATCATCCTGGCCCCAGTTTCCTACTACATACTCCCAGGCATCAGTAGGGGTACCTGCGCCTAGTCCTGAGTGCATGTAAACCTTTGACTCGCCTACCAAGCCAGGCGTACAACCGAGCATAGTGGCATCAACAGTGATTTTGATACTATCTGCTTGTGCTTGTGCAGATAAAACAAAGCCGAACAGTGCGGCTAACATTAGCGTAAATTTAGTTCTCATGGGCAATTCCATTTAAGGTTAAATAATGATTACGTTGCCATAAATATACGCATTGAGGGTAAAAAACGAAAAATTGATCCCTTTTTTAGCACACACAATAAGATGTTGATTAACAGCTATCTATAGTGACTTTTGTCATCCTTTTTTGTGGAAGGAATTACCTGCTTAAGCACGCATACCCTAAACAAAACCCAAAAGTCCCTGCTTGTCCTTCTTAACTTTCTCTTAAAGTTAAGCTAACATGCCTCCCTTATTTTCGAGCGTGGTGGAAAGAGAGAGCTGTTGGAGTCACTATACTTGATTATCGTTGTCATTCTATTTGCCTTAGCTATTTCCGACCTGGTGGTAGGCGTTGGCAATGATGCCGTTAACTTCATGAATTCTGCCATTGGCTCCAAGGTAACTTCCCGCCAATGGATTCTCATAATAGCCAGCCTGGGCATTTTTATTGGCGCTACATTCTCCAGTGGTATGATGGAAATTGCCCGCAAAGGCATTTTCAACCCAGGGGGTTTCACCTTCGAGGAGGTGATGATTCTGTTTGTGGCCGTTATGCTGACAGACATCATCTTGCTCGACTTTTTCAATACCCTCGGACTACCCACCTCTACTACAGTAAGTATCGTCTTCGAACTACTGGGGGCTTCCGTGATGCTGGCGATCTTAAAGTTGAGCGCCAATGGTGAAGGGCTTGCTGCTTTGAGCACTTACATCAATACTTCCAGTGCCCTGGCCATCATATCCGGTATTCTCCTTTCTGTAGTGGTGGCCTTCACTGTTGGTGCATTGGTGCAGTATGTAAGTCGATTGGTATTCACTTTCGATTACCAAAAGCGATTGAAGTGGGTTGGCAGTATCTGGTCAGGGTTTGCCATTACAGCTATGACCTATTTCTTGCTCATCAAAGGGGTGAAAGGGGCTTCTTTTATGACGGAGGAGGCAGTGATGTGGATACAAGACCGGGCGGTGTTAATCATGTTGATCAGTTTTTTGGGTTGGACCCTGATCATGTTTTTGATACGGACGCTGACCAAGGTGAACATACTGCGGGGTATCGTATTGTTAGGTACCTTCTCTTTAGCGATGGCATTTGCCGGCAATGACCTCGTCAATTTTATTGGGGTACCGATTGCCGGCTACGAATCCTTCCTGGTGTGGAAGGAGACATCTATTGCTGCTGACCATATGTTTATGGATGCCCTGGCCGAACCGGTGCAAACGCCCACCTACCTGTTGATTATTGCTGGTGCTGTAATGGTTTTCACCTTATGGACCTCCAAAAAGACACGACATGTGACGGATACCGAGGTAAAGCTGGCCCGACAGGGGGAGGGCAGTGAGCGATTTACCCCCAACCTGGTCTCACGCGCATTGGTACGCAGTGCCATGTCAATAGGAGATGCGGTGCAACTGGCTTTGCCGAGTAATTGGTTAAAAAAGTCTCAGGCCATTTTCAATGGCACAGGTGAAACAGGAAGTGCCGGTGGGCCGCAATTTGACTTGGTGCGGGCATCTGTCAATCTGACGGTGGCCAGTATACTCATTGCTTTTGCTACCTCTTTAGGGTTACCATTGTCCACCACCTACGTGTCTTTCATGGTGGCCATGGGCGCTTCTTTGGCAGATCGGGCATGGGGGAGAGATAGTGCTGTTTACCGGGTATCAGGCGTTATAAGTGTAATCACAGGATGGTTTGCCACAGCCGTTGTAGCTTTTACTGTGGCCGGCTTATTTGCATTACTAATCTTCTATACGGGCATTTTCGGCATTGTAGGCCTGTTGGCGTTGGCTGTTTTTCTCATCATACGAACCTATATTTACCATCGAAATAAGCGGAAAGAGATCGAGGCAGAAGAAGCAAAATTCGCTCCACGTACAGCTAAACTCAATAAAGAAGCGATAATTCTCTCTACGCTTGAGGACCTACGAAATTCCCTGGTGGACGCTAAGAAGACCTTTGAAAACTTGATCGATGGGGTGTCGGAAGAGGACCGAAAGCTGTTGAACAAGTCTAAGAAGCGCTCTAAAAAGTTGTATAAAGCGCACGACAGTTTCAAAGCGCAACTTTATGCTACGCTCAATCAGATTGAAGCGCAGGACGTAGATGCCGCCCGCACCTACGTGCACATCTTTCACCTGAAGCAGGATATGCTACAATCACTGGACCTTTTGGCAGAGCAGGCCACCCAGCACGTAGAAAATGCCCACAATCCCTTAAAGCCACAACAAATTGCCGCTTTACAACACCT
The DNA here is from genome assembly GCA_913062655.1 of uncultured Bacteroidota bacterium. Taxonomy (GTDB): domain Bacteria; phylum Bacteroidota; class Bacteroidia; order Chitinophagales; family S012-47; genus CAJXXO01. Next base: position 9,127 of record CAJXXO010000070.1, read on the forward strand.
GAAAGAGGCCGTAGGCCAATACATGCAAGACACTATCGACAAGTTGCCGGTAAAAGATGAAGTGGTATACCAAAGAGCATTGCAAGAGAAGCGTGAACTGCTGGCAGAAATTGAAAAAGCCATTGTGAATCAGGTGCAAGGCATTAAAGAAAAGCACTTCAATTCTCGCAACAGCCAGCTTTTCTTTACGCTATTGCTGGAGATTAAGGACATAGTGGCCATCACTGCCCGATTTATCAAGGTCTATCACCGGGTTTGATCAGAAGCCGGCTGCCTGTCCATCCTTTCTGGATTCCGAAGCCCCAATATACACTTCGTTAGCGCTATCCCACCGGATAGCCTGGTAGCCTCCATAGCCGCCTCTGTCGTATTCGATGACATGGCCCCGACCCATCAGCTCCCGGATTACCGCATAGTCGATTCCGGTTTCCAGGTGGAGTGTACCGCCATTATCCATGCTTTCACCGGTAGGTTGAGAGGAGCCGCTATGTCGAATTCTAGGCGCATCTCCTGCTTCCTGGAGGTTCATGCCGAAGTCGATCAGGTTCACCACGATTTGCGCATGCCCTTGTGGCTGCATGGCACCTCCCATGAGCCCAAAAGCGCACCATGGTCGCCCGTCTTTGGTAATGAATGCAGGTATAATGGTATGGAACGGGCGCTTGCCGGGTTCGTACACATTGAAGTGCCGCTCTTCCAGTGAGAAGAGCTCACCCCTGTCTTGCAACATGAAGCCTAGTCCCGGAGGTACCATACCACTGCCCATACCGCGATAGTTGCTTTGGATAAGGGAAACCATATTGCCAAAAGAATCCGCAACAGTTAGGTAGATCGTTTCGCCATGGCCCAATTGACCGGCTGGATAGCTGCGGGCGGCACGGTCTTCATCGATCATTGCTGCTCTGGCTATGCCATAGCCTTTGCTGATCAACGTGTCCACCGGTATAGCAGCAAAATCAGGGTCGGCATAGTATTTTGCCCGATCCTCGAAAGCTAGCTTTTTGGCTTCTACAAAGGTGTGGATGTAATCCGCAGAGCCAAAGCCCATAGCCGCTATGTCAAAGGTCTCGAGTATATTCAAAATTTGCAGTGCGGCAATACCTTGCCCGTTGGGCGGGAGCTCCCATACCTCATAGCCTCGATAGTTGGTGTGCACCGGTTTTACCCATTCACTGGTATGGGCAGCCAGGTCTTCATACGATAAAAAACCGCCTTGTTCCTTCATGAAGGCAGCCATTGTACGCGCGATTTCTCCTTTGTAAAAAGCATGGCGGCCTTCTGATGCGAGAATACGATAGGTATTGGCCAGGGCAGGGTTGCGGAATAGCTCTCCTTTCGCAGGCACCTTCCCATCCGGCATCCATATATCGGCAAAATTGGGCTGGTCTTTAAAAAAGCGAGCGGACAACTGAAGATAATACCCAATCAGCTCGGTGACAGGAAACCCTTCTTCTG
>CAJXXO010000071.1 GCA_913062655.1 uncultured Bacteroidota bacterium
CGAAGCAATACGGTAATTGCCCTGTCCTTCACCTACAAACGAAAAGTTGGCCCGGTACAAAGCGCTATCCGGGTTGGTAGAAAACACCAGCACATCAGTATAGAGAATGCCATTCACCAAAGTGTCCACTACCTGGTAGCGCACTTGATCTGCAGAATACCCTACACTATCAAAACCGGTAAACACGGCATTCTGTATGCTATCACCCACCGATTCAAGTACCGCTACCCGAGCCGAATCCAGTGTTTCCAATACGGGTTGGTTTTTGGCATCTTGCTCATTGTAAAAATTGAAGCCGAAGGTGAAGTTGCCCACTTCCCAGTCATTCTGCGCATTGATCAAAGACCGAAAATAGTTTTGGGTCGAATATTCAAACTCTACAATGATTCGGATATCCTTTGTGATCAACCGATTAGGGGTAAAAGTAATCTCACCGGTGTTATAATCGATTACATAATCGTACTCTGCGCCCCGCTTCATCAAGACCCCGTCAATATACACCCGCTCTGAACCGGCCAACACAATGATGAAACTTTCATTGTTGTTGCCTTGCAATCGGTAAGGGCCTTGGTTACCCTCCTGACCGAAGAAGCTATTTCGCCCAAACTGACCGCGGGCAATAGCAGCACTTCCTTTGGCTGAAGTAGAGATATGGCGCTCCTCATCTACAACAGCCCGGGTGGAAAAGGCAGCTCCTTGTAGTTTCTTATTGTATCGTAGAAAGTAGCCCTCCGGAGTGCGCCATTCGAAATCGCCCACCGTAAGGGCGGTATTGTTGCGCTTCAACTGAATATACACCTGGTCAAAGTCTTGCAGTTGTTGCGTGTTGCCTTCCGGTTGAATGGGGATATTGTTGTCTGTCATGGCAGCCACCACTTCCACATCATTGCCCAGTAGTCCACTGAGTTGGAGATTAAAGCTTGAGTTAAGTACAACATCCTGTCGATTACCAAAGGATAAACCACGGGCGAAGGAGCCATTGTAGTTCAGTCCACCAAAGTCCAGCCAATTGTCTCTGCTGTTGTCTTCATCAACCACAAATGGATTCATGATCACTGCTGGCGTGGCATTGATAATGGTATCCGATTTATTCTGATAGACCCGGGCAAAAGAAAAGCCTAATACCTTGTAGCGCAGCTCCACTGTATCTCCAACAAGTGGCTGCTGCCATATCAATCGGCTCTGCAAGGCATCGTAGGTATATGCTTGAGCCGCCAGCGTGTCTCCCTGCCGGAGAATGGTAAGGCTGCCGGGTAAAAGACTCAACGTATCGATCAGCAAGGTATCTGCGCGGACCACCGTGGTGCGGATACGTTCATTGCTCCACGACTGGGCCGACACCCAATAGCTGGTTACCCAGCAACTGATCAAAAGCATATACCGTATCCACTGCATAATTAGCTACTACCCCAGCGGTAGTGGATAAAGTAACGAATTAACGGCCAAAGGATTTTACCGGTAGTTACCCGGTAACAAGAATTGCTGTACATAATGACGGACACCCTCTCGCAGTGGACGAAACTCCCCTTGGTAACCGGCTGCTCGCACCTTGTCCATATCAGCTTCTGTAAAGTACTGGTATTTGTCGCGTATGTCTTCAGGGGTATCAATAAAGGCAATGTTTTCTGGCTGACCCAAGGCGGCAAAAGTACTACGAGCCAGCTCCAGGAAGGTTTCTGCCTTACCGGTACCCAAGTTGTACAATCCGCAAGCGGGCTGCACTTCCATCATCCAGATGAGAACATCTACAGCATCCAGTACATATACAAAGTCCCGCAACTGTTCGCCATCCTCAAAATCGGGATTGTGAGAGCGGAACAGCTTGACCATACCGGTGGCCTGTATCTGCCGGAAAGCATGGAGTACAACAGAGGCCATGCGGCCTTTGTGGTACTCATTAGGGCCATAGACATTGAAAAACTTAATGCCCCCCCACCAGGGTGGTGTCTGCTCCTGGCGCAAAGCCCACTGATCAAAGTGTTGCTTAGACCAGCCGTAGGGATTCAGGGGCTGCAGGGCATCTACCTGGCTATGGTCATCCTTGTAGCCATGTTCGCCCAAACCATAAGTAGCGGCCGAGGAGGCATACAAAAGAGGTATCTGTTTCTGGACACACACCTCCCAAATCCTGCGGGTATAATCCAGATTCAGATGGTTGAACACATCCATATCAAACTCGGTGGTATCCGTACGTGCGCCCAGGTGGAATACAAAATCTACATCGTCACCATACGTTTGCAGCCATTCTTCGAAAGCCTCCCGGTCGATAGTGGTGATGTAGGTCTTATCCTTCCAATTCTCTTCCTTGTCTGCCCGGGAAAAATCATCAACCAGTACCAGTTGCTTATAATCCCTGTCGTTCAATACACCCACCAGCACACTGCCGATAAATCCTGCTGCACCTGTCACCACAATTTTTCCTGCCATACGGAGTTGGATTTGGCACAAAGGTATCCATTATAGTTACCTTTGCACTTCAAATAGATGACCCCATGAGAAAATGGATAGTTGGCCTACTGATACTTTCGATAACCGCTTGTGCACCAAAGGGTCCCGACCCGGTTACCGCACCGGATGGTACGGAGATATCCTCCCCCGTGGACTACAATAATTACTTCATCGCTTTGCAACAGCAAGTCATAACCAAGATGGGTACCTTCAGCGAATCTTTGGAAAGCTTTGATACCTCTTCTATACGGCAGGAACACAAGGCCCTGATTCAAACCATAGAATCGACCATCGAAAAGGCGGAGCAAACACCAGCCTATGGAGACGATGATGTACTAAAGCCTGCCTTTCTGGACCTGTTTCGCTTCTACCAACAACTCAGCACTGAGGAGTATGGCACCATTGTGAACCTGATCGAGGGAGGCGAAAGCTCCATCTCTGACGATGACTTGCGCGTAATCGACAGCCTGACCAAGTCTATTGAGTTGCAACAAACCAAGGTCAAGGCCTCCTTTAATAAAGCGCAGAATCGATTCGCGGAGCAGTACCAATTGGAGGTTGAAAAGACAAAAGCCAACCAATAGACCGAGTTTTGATAGAGCAATTAGAAAATGTATTCCCTCACTTTCCTACTGATCTTCTTGAACGATTGGTAGAAACAGCTGACTTCGCTGAAGTAACGCCAAAAACACCATTGATCAAATATGGGCAGTATATAAAGCAAGTGCCTTTGGTATTGTCTGGCGTGGTAAAAGTATTACGTAAAGAACCCGATCGAGACTTCCTTTTGTATTACATAGAGCCTGGACAGTCTTGTATCATGAGCTATGCGGCCATCCGGCAAAACACGCCTAGCTTGATCGAAGCCATTGCTGAGCAGCCCACTGAATTACTTCTCCTTAATCAAGATGCCATCAACCAATTGAGTAGTGAAAGCCCTGTATTTAACCAGTATTTTTTAGAACTCTATTATCGAACCTATGGCGACTTGCTATCAACAATAGATTTGATGATTTTCGGCCAGATGGATAAACGCCTACTCAATTATTTAGCGCGCAAAAGAGAGGTTACCGGGACAAATACTTTGCAACTCACTCATCAAGGCATTGCCCAGGATCTTGGAACAGCGCGCGAGGTAGTTTCTCGTATGCTTAAAAAACTGGAGAAGGACGGTCATATTAACCTCCAATCGGGTACCATTACCCTTGTTGAATAATGCAACTGTGTGGGTTGTGACAAAAGTCACTTCTTAGCGGCTATCAGCCCCCTATTTTAGTTTCCATGAGTAACAAGGCCCTCAAATTCATTGCCGTATGTCTTATGTGCATCGGCCTGATTACAGGAATCACCTTGTTAGCTCAGTATTTGTTTACCTAAAACAACTCGTTATGAAAAACATGGGAACTGCAGATCGCTGGACCAGAGTGGGGTTAGCGGTAGTTTTGATTTTAACGTACGTAACCGGTACGGTAACCGGCACCTTAGGCATTATCTTCACTGTAGTCGGTGTGGTATTCTTGCTCACCAGTTTGATTGGGTTTTGTCCCTTGTATGCACCATTTGGCATACGAACTTGCCCCAGAAAGGAAGGCTAATAACACGGCACTCAGTGAAAAGTCCTGACTTGTACAGGGCTTTTTTTATGCTTCCTGAGTGGCCAGTATGCGCTCAATAGCCGTATCATACAGTGTACGCCAATCAGCCAATGCACCCCAATCAGCATTATTCACGCGAACGAAGTCGCCTGAGACAGTACCCAGAGCGGTAACGGGAAGATTTCCCTCCGCAAAGTGTCGCTGCACCGATTCCACTTTATCGGGTGCTACGGTAATTACAATACGGCTCTGTCCTTCGCCAAACCAGAAGGCATCTGTGCGTACATCTTTCTGTTGGCTCACTGAAAATCCCCGGTTACCCGCCATCGCAGACTCCAACAGGGTTACAAAGAGTCCTCCATCGGAAACATCATGGGCGCTTTTGAGTAGGCCATTGTGTATGGCTGTCCTAACCGCTTCTTGCACCTTGTACTCCATCTCCAGGTCGAAGCTGGGTGCCGGTGCCGCAACAATACCCTTGACCTTTGCCAAATAATGGGAACCATTGATGTCATCGGTAACCGGCCCTACCAATAGGATTACATCCCCATCTGACTTGAAGTCCAAAGTCATCTGATGCGAAGTATCACTCAATACCCCCAGCATACCTATGGTAGGGGTTGGATAAACGGGGCCCCCTTGTAGGTTTTGGTTATAAAAACTGACATTCCCCCCGGTTACTGGCGTATTGAATTTGAGGCAAGCGGCACTCATGCCTTGAATGGCATTCACAAATTGCCAGTACACATGCGGTTTGTAGGGATTTCCAAAGTTCAGACAATTGGTAATGGCTACGGGCAAACCACCGGAGCACGTAATATTTCGGGCACATTCGCTTACCGCAATCATGGCGCCTACTTTGGGGTCGGCATGCACATAGCGAGCATTACAGTCTACCGTTACCGCCAAGGCTTTATTCTGCCCTTGCACACGAATTACGGCTGCATCAGAAGGGGCATTAGTAGTGCGGTTGTTGATCTGCACCATGCTGTCGTATTGCTCGTATACAAAGCGCTTGGAGGCAATATTGGGCGCAGTTACAATCTGCTCAGCCACTGCCTTCAGGTCGGCCGGCTCTTCCACGGTACCCGGATCGAATGCTTGATACTGTTGGTAGTAAGGGGGTTCTTCATAGGCCCGCTCATATACGGGTGCGCCACCACCCAACACGAGTGTATCGGCCGGTACTTCGGCTACCTTGTTACCCTGCCAGAAATAATTGAGCGTATTGCCCTCCGTCACTTCTCCGATGGGCGCATATTGAATATCCCACTTATCAAAGACCTTTTCCACCGCTGCTTCCTGCCCCTTTTCTATCACCACCAGCATACGCTCCTGTGACTCAGAGAGGAGGATTTCGAAAGGCACCATATTTTGTTGACGCAGCGGCACCTTGTCCAGGTGTATATCCATGCCAAAGCCGCCCTTTTCGCTCATTTCTGAGGTGGAGCAGGTAATACCAGCCGCACCCATGTCCTGCATTCCCACTATGGCTCCAGTCTGGATCGCCTCCAGGGTAGCTTCTAGCAGAATCTTTTCCTGAAAGGGGTCACCGACCTGCACAGAAGGCAGTTTTTCAGAAGAATCTTCAGAAATGTCTTCACTGGCAAAAGTAGCGCCATGAATACCATCCTTTCCTGTGCTAGATCCCACGATATAGACAGGATTACCCGCGCCCTGAGATATGGCAGACACCACCTTGCCTGTCTCTACAATTCCCACCGACATGGCGTTCACAAGTGGATTGTGTTCATAGCAATCTTCAAAATACACTTCACCGGCAACGGTAGGCACACCAAAAGAATTGCCATAGTCACCAATGCCTTTCACCACTCCTTTTAATAAATGCTGTGTTTTCTTGCTGGTCAACTCTCCGAAGCGCAATGAGTTAAGTGCAGCAATGGGACGGGCCCCCATGGTAAAGATATCGCGATGAATACCCCCCACACCGGTTGCGGCCCCCTGGTAAGGCTCAATAGCAGATGGGTGATTGTGTGATTCAATTTTGAAACAACAAGCGAGCCCATCCCCTATATCAACCAAGCCGGCATTTTCCTCCCCAGCCTCAGCCAGCAGATGAGGCCCTTCTTTGGGTAGTTTTTTCAGCCAAAGAATGGAGTTCTTGTAGCTACAGTGCTCCGACCACATGACGGAGTACATGCTCAGCTCCGTGTAATTGGGTGTCCGACCGAGGTAGGTTTCTATTTGCGCAAACTCTTCGGGGAGTAGGCCCAGTTGTTCGGCTACTTCCAGCGTTACCTTGGGTTCTTTGGCTACGTGCGACATAGGTAAATTTTAGCTCCGGCAAAGGTACAATGTTCGAATGGGAACCCACCCTCAGTCAACTGCTGAAAAGTCGTTGATAAGTGGCCTAAAAAAAGTCCTGACCACCAGGCCAGGACTTTCGAATGTGCAATATACCCCTTGTATTCTTATTCCAAATAGGCAGCCAGGGTTTTGGCCAGGCTCGCTTTACGCATTCTGCGCAATGCTCTTTCCTTGATCTGGCGTACCCGTTCTCGTGTGAGGCCGTATCGTTCGCCTATTTCGGTAAGTGTCATTCGTTCTTCACCTCCCAGTCCGAAGTAACAGCGCAGTACATCTGCTTCCCTTGGACTTAGCCGATCCATCATCGCATTCAGTTCTTTTACCAGCGACTCATACATCAAATCCTCTTCTGGTAGTTTATCATCTGCATTTGTCAGGATGTCGGTGAGCATAAGGTCTTCCCCCTCCATCACAGGGGCATCCATAGAGACCGGTCGGGCCTGGCTTAGCAGCAGATCGCGGATGGTTTTATCCTTCATGTCCATGATCTCTGAAAGCTCATTGGCATAAGGGGTGCGCTCGTGCTCCTGCTCAAACTTGACCGATTCTTTGTAAATCTTGTGTGAAGCCGCTGCTTTGTTGATGGGCAGCCGTATCAACCGCGCCTGATCTACAATGGCTTGCATAATCGACTGGCGGATCCACCAAACTGCATAGGAGATAAACTTGAATCCTTTGCTCGGGTCGAAGCGTTGGGCGGCCTTGATCAATCCGATGTTACCCTCGTTGATGAGGTCAATCAATGGCAAGCCTTGGTTTTGGTATTGTTTGGCGACAGATACGACAAAACGGAGATTGGCGCGGGTCAGTTGCTCAAGCGCCTCCATGTCGCCCGCCTGTATCTTTTTCGACAGTGCTACCTCTTCTTCGGCAGAAACCATCGGCTCTTTGCTTATGTCGTTCAGATACTTATCCAGCGACAAGGAGTCGCGGTTGGTAATCTGAGCGGTAATTTTCAGCTGTTTCATTGCGCGGGGTATTTACTGTACCCTACGAAACGAAACAGCCGAAAGTTGCAATACGGAATAAATTATTTCACAATAAGTTGTAGATATTACACCTATCCATCATTGCGATGGTGCCGGTCACCCCGGTTATCGCGGTTACCACCGCGACCCCCACCTCTGGGGCCTCGGTCACGCTTTGGCTCCACGTAGCCTTCCGGCTTTTCCAGTAACACCTTGCGGGATAGCTTGAACTTGCCGCTGCGCTTGTCAATATCCAGCAGCTTTACATCAATCACATCGCCTACCTTAAGCACATCCTCTACATTATCAATTCTGCGCCACTCTATCTCGGAGATGTGCAGCAATCCTTCCTTGCCCGGCATGAACTCTACAAAAGCACCGTATGGCATAATAGACTTTACAGTAGAGGTATATACCTCGCCTGTTTCCGGAGTGGCCGTGATGGCTTTGATGCGCTGCAGAGCCGCCTGAATGGCCTCGGCATTGTCACCAGCGATCATGATCTCTCCTTGATCTCCTACCTCTTCGATGTTGATGGTAGTATTGGTTTCGCGCTGCATTTCCTGGATCACGCTTCCACCCGGGCCAATGATAGCACCAATAAAGTCGCGAGCGATAAACAGTTTCTCGATACGCGGCACGTGTGGCTTAAACTCAGTACGTGGCTCTTTGATGGCGGTATTCATGCGCTGCAGGATGTGCAGACGGCCTTCCCGTGCTTGTGCCAGGGCAGAGCGCAAGATATCGTAGCTCAAACCCTTTATTTTAATGTCCATCTGACAAGCACAGATACCCTCTTCAGTACCGGTTACCTTGAAGTCCATATCACCCAGGTGATCTTCGTCCCCCAAAATATCCGATAGTACCACCACATTACCCTGATCGTCACCGATCAAGCCCATGGCAATACCGGAAACGGGTGCAGAAATCTTCACCCCTGCATCCATCAGTGCGAGTGATCCTGCGCAAACCGTAGCCATAGATGAGGAACCATTAGATTCCAAAATATCACTTACTACACGCACGGTATAAGGGTTATCTTCTTCCTCGGGCATCACCGGCTTCAGTGAGCGGTGAGCCAGGTTACCGTGGCCTACCTCTCTGCGTCCAGGCCCCCGCATCGGCTTAGTCTCCCCGGTAGAGAATGGGGGAAAATTGTAGTGTAGAATAAAGTCCTCATAGCCTTTGTAGGAGGCGTTGTCGATCAACTGTTCGTCCAACTTCGTACCCATGGTAACGGTGGTCAGCGACTGTGTTTCACCGCGGGTAAACAAAGCTGAACCATGCGCAGCAGGCAACACGTCCACCTCAACAGCAATGGGGCGGACCTCATTGAGTTGACGGCCATCCAAACGCTTCTTATCATGGAGAATCATGTTACGGATCACTTCCTTCTCCAGCTCTTTGTAGTAGCGTTTGGTCAGCTCTACTGTCTCTTCTTCCGGCTCCTCTCCCAGAGACTCCACCAATTCATCTTTGATGGCGCTCAGCGATTCTGCACGCTCATGCTTGGGTAATGCACTGGAAGCCACTTTGTAGATACGATCCTTGGCGAATTGTTCTACCATCGCCTTTATCTCTTCATTCTCCGGTACGGCAGGTATGTCGCGCTTAGGCTTGTTGCCAGTAAGTTCACGCAACTGCACCTGTACCTCACACTGCTTCTTGATGGCATCATGTGCAAAGCTGATGGCATCCACGAGGTCATCCTCGCTCACCTCTTGCATTTCACCTTCTACCATCAATACACTATCCATATTAGCCGCTACGATCAGGTCCATATCGGCATCTTCCAGCTCGGTGCGGGTAGGATTTACTTTGAATTCGCCCTCTACACGAGCCACCCGCACTTCAGAAATGGGTCCATCAAATGGAATATCTGAGATGGTCAGGGCTGCACTTGCTGCAAAAGCAGCCAACGCATCGGGCATTACCTCTTTATCGTGCGAGATCAACGAGATCAGCACTTGCGTTTCATTGAGGTAGTTGTCGGCAAACATGGGGCGCAGGGCACGGTCTACCAATCGACTCGTTAAAATCTCATATTCACTCAAGCGACCCTCGCGCTTGAAAAAGCCACCGGGGATTTTACCCGCTGCGGCATATTTTTCCTGAAAGTCCACTGACAGGGGAAAGAAAGGCTGTCCTTCTTTGGCCTCCTTGGCAGAAACGACTGTGGCCAACAGCATGGTCTTACCACAGGTCAATACTACAGCACCATCGGCCTGCTTGGCCATTTTACCTGTTTCCAGGTGAATGGTGGTTCCACCGCCCATGTCAACAGACACGGTTTGGTGATTAGGGAATAGAATGTCTTGTTCGTTACTCATAAATCTGTCGTCTTTATCATCTTATTACATACAAAAGTAGCCGTATTGGATAATACGGCTACCAAAAAAATTTTCTGTTACGTGCACTGGGAAGCTTACTTTCTTAAGTTCAGCTTCTGTATCAAGGCACGATACCCATCCAAATCTTTCTTCGCCAAGTATGTCAATAGGCGCTTGCGCTTACCTACCAACTTCAACAAAGCTCTTCTGGAGGCGTGGTCTTTCTTGTTTTGTTGCAAATGGTCAGAGATCAATTTAATGCGCTCTGTGTACAGTGCAATCTGGCCCTCAATAGAACCGGTGTTATTATCTGCACTACCATACTCCTTGAATAAGGAGGTTTTAGCATCTGCCGTCATTGTACTCATCGTCTAGGCTTCTTTTCTTATTTCGAGCGGCAAATTTACGAAAACATCTGATAAAACACCACCCTATTCAACGGGTCCATTTTTATTTGTCAACATCCGAATCAATTGTGCGGTCTTATCTTTCAGTTCGTGCCGATGTACGATAAAATCCAGAAAGCCTTTTTCCAATAAAAATTCAGCTAGGTAAGAGCCGTCTTGCCCAGTAATGCCAGTAATTAGAGCACGTTTAGGTTGCGTCATATCGGTTCAATTTCCAGTAATTCTACAGATCACCCAAGGTCGGTGAGAGTCGCTGTCGTTGAGCAGCTAAAGACCTGTCAATTTCGCACAGTGCCTAACAGCAGCGATGATGGGCATCGCAGAGTGGTCTAGCCGGACTCGATAGATTGCTGTAGAGGCTTCTTTAGAGTACCCGCTGAGATTTCTGAATCTCGCTTTTAGAGAATATGCGCCCCTCAGCAGCTAACAGCGATCGCCCAAGTCAAAAAATGCCATCCTG
>CAJXXO010000072.1 GCA_913062655.1 uncultured Bacteroidota bacterium
TCCTCTTCCATTAGTCCCGATGGAAAAACATTGTTTTTCCCAGCCGATTATGGCGGAAACGGCCAAAGAGGCTGGGACCTGTACGAGTCGTCATTGACGTCAAAAGGATGGACACAGCCCGAAATTCTACCGGTACCGGTCAACACCCTGGCTTACGAATCGCAGCCCAGCATTACGGCAGATGGCCAGACCCTCTATTTTGTAAGCCGGAGAAAGGGCGGCCAGGGCGGTAAGGATATTTGGGTAACGCATTTGCAGGAAGACTGTACCTGGGGTGAACCGGTCAACCTCGGTCCAACCATCAATACCTTTGCCGATGAAGAGGTCCCCTATATCCACGCTGATGGAAACACCCTCTACTTTGGCTCCAGCGGCCACGTGGGTATGGGGGGTAGCGACCTCTATTTGTCGCGCAAATTACCTGACGGTTCCTGGAGTGAACCGGTCAACCTGGGCTATCCAATCAATACCAAAGCCAATGAAGGCAGTCTCTACGTTACCCCAGACGGTGCAACCGGGTACTACACGAGCGATCAGATGGGTGGTTTCGGTGGGTTTGACTTGTACACATTCCAATTGCATGAAGCCATTCAGCCAAACCGGGTAACATGGGTCGATATACGTATCATTGATGCGGTAACCAAAGCCCAACTGGAAGCCGATTTCACCCTGTACGACCTGAACGACACCGCTTTGGTAGCCAACTCTGGTTGCCAGGCCTATTTGAAAGATCGCTTTTTGATCTGTCTGCCTGCCGGTATTGATTATGCACTAAATATTGAGCGGCCGGGCTACCTCTTCCACAGTGAGCGCTTTTCATTGCGTGCGCGGGACAATTTTAAGCCGGTGAAAAAGATCATTGAATTGCAGCCGATTGCTAGTGGTGCTGTATTGGTGCTGAACAATATTCTCTTTGAAACCGATAAGGCGCAGCTCCTTCCGGCCTCCAGGATTGAACTCAACAAGGTGGTGGAGTTACTAATGCTCAATCCAGCTATGACCATTGAGGTGGGAGGGCACACAGATAATACCGGGTCGTCCACCTACAACCTTGCTTTGTCGCAAAAGCGTGCAGATGCTGTAGCCGATTATCTATTGTCTAAAGGAGTAGCAGCCGACAGAATAAGCACCAAAGGGTATGGCGATACGGCACCCATTGCCACTAACGATACAGAAGAGGGCAAGGCACAGAACCGCAGAACGGAGATTAAAATACTGAGACCATGACACATTCGGAAGAGGTGCTGGATAGCCCTCACCTACCCGCAGAAGACACCTATGCGCTGATTGGTTGGTGGGAGAAAAAGCGATGGTGGTACAATGTGCTGGTCGGTATTACCGGGTTGATGGTATTGGCCATAAGTGGTGTATGGACAAGGTTAGCCACTTTCGAATGGATTGGCATAGTTGTGTATGGACTATTCGCCAATGTGGGATATACGTTGGGATGGGCTGCTCACTTTTTATTTCGTCATTTCTTTGACCTGACCGTAATTGCCCAGTATCGACAGCCATTGTATTTCATAGGTACAGTAGGTTCCATTTTACTTACCTACTGGTTGGCCCGTTGGTATGTATTCAACTGGCTCTTTGGTGCGCTATAAAGAACAAAACCGCACCCCTTTCGAGATGCGGTTTCGTATGCTGAGAGACAACTGTTACCGTGGTCGTATGCTTGAAAAGCAATCCTTGAAGGTGGCCCACTGTGCGGGGGTCAATGTGCCATGCAAGGCACGAAGATAACGGTGATAACAGTGTCGTAATTGTGCCAGGTGTCTCCGTTTTACCGGGTTATTTCTCAATTCAATGCGGGTTTGGATAGTCAGCTTGCGCAGCTCTCGTTGTAATGCAGCGCGTGTCAGGTTACCATTTTGATATCGCTTTATCAATGCCTTGCGCTCCAAATTGGCGCCACTAATAATCGTCCGGTTGATCTGGCGAATTTCATGGATGGTGAAACGCTTACAAAGGATGAATCGCTTGGTAGCCCCTTTGATGGAGTCTTTCTGTGCTTGCGTCAGTTGGATACTGTCCAGACAATTCCAAATGGTGTGTCGCTGCCCGGTGGAGTCGAGAAAGATAAAACGGCCTTCGGGCAATTCTTCCGGGGCACCATCGATCAGGATGGCCAATTCTTCCGTTTCAGTCGCTTCTTGTAGCACCGGATCGAGCAATAATTCGGCCTCTACATAGGGCATTTTGTTGAGGGTCTCCTCACTGAGTTCGGCTTGTGTTTCTGCTTGGAGTTCTTCCGTTACCGTTCCTTTTTCACAAGCCGTCAAGAAGAGTAGCAATGAACCTATGGTCAACGTTAGGGTGGGTCGCCAAAATAGTGTGTTCATTTGTACATGGATTAGTGATAAAATGATGTGCGTGTCATCACCATAGATGGCCAATGGGGCAAGAGGTTTAATGGAACCGGGAAAAAACAAAAAAAGGCGACACGCTTTTGCATGTCGCCTTGTACCCGGGGCGGGAATCGAACCCGCACTCTGTTGCCAGAACTGGATTTTGAATCCAGCGCGTCTACCAGTTCCGCCACCCGGGCGTCACCATCCGTAATGAACGGGCTGCAAATTTAATCGATTTTAGAGAATAAGTACTGTCTCGTAAGGAAATATTCTGCTATCGCTTTCCACAGTTGTGGAGTACGGACCCCCTTATCGTGATCTTCCAGTAAGGGATAGACTTTATCATCCAATTCATTTACCCAGGCATCAATTACATCTTCTAATTCTTCCTCTGCTACACCTTTGACTTTATTGTCCCATTTTTCTAAAAACTGATACCGACTGGCATCGAGCGGCTCATCCCAGTCCTCTGCCAGGGCATCATTCAGTAGGAGGATGTGCTCCATGCGATAGTCATAATCGGTCACTGTTTCATAGGCCTCCTGATTGTAGCTGGCCTTATCGAAGTTTTCTATCTGCTCTTCGGGATCTTCCATATTGTGAAAATCAGGTTGCAGGCGTGTGTCTTCCAGCATGAATTTGTCCCGAATGCGGCCTTCGTCCGGAAAGAATCGGACGGGTACTCCAAAGTAAGCGAAATAATTGTCCATGACTGATTTACGGTGTCGATGCTACGCCACCTGGTTTAGGTAATTGTTCAGCGATGAAATTAGCGATAGGAATGCAATTTTCATCAATAATATCTTGGGTCTTCATGGCTCGTGTGTCGGTCGTCATAGTTACGGCATTGCCATACAGCCACTGACCATCCTTATCATACAAGGTAAAATGTACCCGCACCGATCGTTCAAAGTTATCTACTGCCCTATCAAGACAGTGCTCGTAATTGGTAATGAGCTCAAATTGGTTGACAAACAGGAAATACTCGGTTCCATATTGCTCATACAGGTAGTGCAACATTTCAGGCTGTCGTACATGTGCATGCATATATTGCTTTTCGGGGTTGGTGAAGTTGAGCCCCAAATCTCTGCCCTCCTCCTGCTCCACCTCTTTATCCGGCAGGTTGAGCCATTTCTTCACCTTGTCACGAACTGTTTCTTCACCTTGTTCCGGATCCTGTTCCTGTAGCAAGGGCACGTTGGGCGGCTGCATCCGGTAAGATACGCCACTGTAAATCTGTGCCAGCATATCTTCATCGTCCAACTGGTCGCGCGTAACGAGCAGACTACGCGAGTGCATACCCACATGCCGGAAGATGCGAGTTTGCAAGCTAAGCTGCAAGCCACTCCTGAAACGATCACGAACTTCAGGTATAGATACCTCATTCCGCTCAGCCAATTGCTGATCTGCATCCGAAAAATAATAGTCAGGATTGTAGGGGATGACCAGGATGCTGGCATTTGCAGGGTCTTGCCCCACAGTCTGCAAGCAGAAACACATCATCAGCAAGAAATAGCAATAGCGCATAGTAAGAGGTTATCGGGTTGCACTAAAGTTCTTGCTATTTAGGGCTTCAGAATAGTTGTCCTTTTCCACGAAAATATTGGGTAACGTAAAAAAGTGGACACTACCGGAAGAGTCGGATTACGTCATTGGCATTGGCAAAGACCAGTAAGCCAAGTAAAAGTACCATACCAACCATTTGAGCGTATTCCAATACCTTTTGTGGCGGCTGTTTACCGGTAAACATTTCCCACAACAGGAACATCACATGCCCTCCATCGAGGGCAGGTATGGGCAGTAGATTCATAAAGGCCAGCACGATACTCAACCAAGCCGTCATAGTCCAGAAGCGATGCCAATCCCAGGTCGGTGAAAAGATGCTCCCTATAGTAATGAATCCACCTACGCTCTCGGAGGCCTTAATTTCACTACTGGTAAAAATGAGACGTATCTGTTTGACGTAGTCGGCAAAGGTGGCATAGGCTCTCTCCATGCCTGCGGGAATAGCCTCCAGCATCGAATAGCGAATGGTATCCAGTTCCAGAAAATGGCCAGGTGTGTAGGGCTGAAACCCAAAAATACCATCTTCCGGTACCGTGCCGGAAAGCTGCAGGGTATCACTATCGCGCAGGATGGTCAATGTCGATTCCTCTCCTTTGTGCTCACGCTTTAATTGGTCAAAGTCCTGGTAATAGTAGGCCGGCTCATTGTTGAAGGCCAGAATCTGATCTTCGGCCTGCAAGCCCATTTTATCCGCTTCGCTATCATCCTGTATCTCTTGCACTTTTACCGGAAACCTAGGCGACATAATGCCGCGCGCCCGCTGTTCTACCATTTGAGCAATCGTACCAGTTGGAATGTCGAGTGTTTGCTCCTGCCCATCACGAATGATACTCAGTGTCTTCGCTTCATTAATCAGGATTTCATAGGGAATCTTATCAAAGTTTTCAACTTCCTCTCCATCAACACCAAAGACAATATCGCCATCTTGTAAGCCAATATGCTGCCCTATGCTGTCCACCTTTATACCGTAGATCGCATTCTTGGCGGGCAAGTAGGTCTCGCCCCACCACCACAGTACACCGGCAAAGATGATCACACCAAGAATGGCATTTACCGTTACCCCTCCGATCATGATGATCAAGCGCTGCCAGGCCGGCTTGGAGCGAAACTCCCATGGTTCGGGGTCTTTGGCCATCTGCTCCTTGTCCATGCTCTCATCGATCATCCCGGCAATCTTCACATAGCCGCCAAGCGGCAACCATCCTATACCGTACTCTGTCTCTCCGATCTGCTTTCTAAAAAGGGAAAAGCCAGGATTGAAAAAAAGATAGAATTTCTCCACTTTGGTATTGAACCACTTAGCCGGGAGAAAGTGACCCATCTCGTGCAGTACGATCAAAATCGATAGACTGAGAACAAACTGGGCCGCTTGAATTAATACTTCCATTAGGATACTGCTTTATCGCGAGGCGAAAATAAGGGATTAGTCACTATGACAACCTTTAAATAATGCAAACACCCATTTGTACGATTCCATTCGCCAATTATTGGATGATGACAAATAAAAAAATACTAGCCCGTAAAGTTCACGAGAGAATACCGATCGCTTCGGTGGCATACCGTCTGGCCTCCGCATCAGTAGCCAGGTAATCTTCCAGCGTGGGCTGTTGCACAAATGCTGTCTTTTGCATTGCCTGCTCAATGACATCGCTAATGCCCAGGAATGACACCTCATCGCGCAAGAAAGCGGCCACGGCAATCTCATTAGCTGCATTTAGGCTACAGGCTTGATTTCCTCCTTTGTCGAGCGCTACGAAGGCAAAGTCGAGATTGCGGAAGGTTTGTCTATCCGGTTGCTCGAAGGTCAGTTGCGGATAATCCAGGAAGTTGAATCGTGGAAAGTCACTTTTCATCCGGTGCGGGTAGCCCAGTGCAAACTGGATGGGCACACGCATATCCGGTAAGCCCATTTGCGCTTTCATGCTGCTGTCTTCAAACTGCACAATAGAATGAATGATCGACTGCGGGTGGACGATCACATCGATCTGCTCTGTTCGCAGGTTGAAGAGCCACTTCGCTTCAATCACCTCCAGACCTTTGTTCATCAGCGTGGCTGAGTCGATGGTGATCTTGGCGCCCATCTCCCAATTGGGATGCTTAAGCGCCTGTGCTTTGGTCACATGCGCCAGCTCTTCGCGGGTTCTTCCTCGAAAGGGACCACCAGAGGCGGTTAGGTAGATCTTTTCGATAGGATTGTGAAACTCGCCTACCAGGCACTGAAAGATGGCTGAGTGCTCACTATCGACCGGGTAAATATTGACCCCATGCTCCTGTGCCAACATCGTAATGATATCACCCGCCACCACAAGCGTTTCTTTATTGGCCAGGGCAATATGCTTGCCGGCTTCTATCGCTTTAATGGTTGACTTCAAACCGGCAAAACCCACGATGGCAGTGAGCACTATATCAATGGGGTCCATCTGTACGACCTGCTCTAATGCTTCCGGACCGGCATAGACCTTAATGTCATGCGGGTCGAGGGCGTCACGAACATAATCCCACTTACTATCGTCACATATTACTACCGCATTGGGCTGGAAAGCCTTTGCCTGTTCGATCAGCAGGTCGGCATTGCCGTTGGCACTCAGCACCTCTATGCTAAAATCGTCTCTATGCTGCGCCACCACCTCCAGGGCTTGGGTACCAATACTCCCGGTGGAGCCTAGTATAGCGATATGTTTCGGGGACGATTGTTCCATGCGTGTCAATTTCCGATGTGCGTACAATGCAAAAGTCGGAAAAAGGTTGCCCTCCCCTAATTTATTGGTACAATACTTTCTTTACAATAGCACCCCGATCGGATTGCAGCCGCACCACGTACATCCCTTTGGCATGATCCGATAAGTCGAGAGATAATACATCCTGCTGGGCCAGACCATGCTGTTGCACCACTAATTGGCCATTCAGGTTCATGACTTCCAATTGAATGTTATCTCCTTGCAACGCATAATCGATGTACAAATGTCCCTGCGTAGGGTTAGGATAGACCTCTACACGCTGATCCTGTTGATGGTCGTCCACACCTAATGGCCAGCCGGCACGGAACTGGTAGATGATTTTCTCTCCAAAGTCTACTCCGAAATTGACATTGCCGCCACCACTCAAAATACGTAGGATACCGGAGCCATCGTTGGAGTTGGCCCACCAGCCCAGGCCATCTTCATTGAGGGGGAAGCTAGCTGGTGGAGGGCCATCGTCATAAAACTCAAATTGATAACAGCCGCCCAATCGAAGTTTCGGCATCGTATCACGATACAGCGTGCTGTTTTGCAAATTGTCTCCCACATGGATGATCGAGTCATTGGAAAGATCGCGCACGTAGTAGTAATTTTCCGAAGCAGCCTTGTTGGTCACCAAAAAGATAATGGGCTGTTCACCCAACATAGGCGGTGCATTGACCGGAACAGTTTTCCGGTTATTATGGTCAAATTCATCCGTTTGTCCATTTGGATTACGTAAGGCAAAGGTCAATGCATCCGCACCACCGCCCCACCAGATCGGTGTGGTCAGGTACACGGTATCGATCTCACCAAAAGCCAGGTCACCCGACCAGGACTCACTGCGGGTAGTTGAGCCGGGCGGTCCAAAATCGATATCAAGGGAAGTCAGGTTTTGTGCGCCATTATTCTTAATCACGATAATCGGGTTGTCACAAATGGGGTTGTAGCGCAGGTGCTGGTATTCTTCACTAGGTGCTATTACACTCAACAACTCCACGTCATGTTGGTAATTCGGAGCACCATACTCAATCAAATAGGTAGAAAAAACATACCGTCCAAAGCCACTCGTAGCGCTATGTGCCTCCATATCGATGTCCATGGTGTGTGTGCTGCCACCGGTAAGATTAAAGAAATGATAATCGCTGGGCACCACAGGTGCGCCCGGACACCAGTCCGTTCGGTCGTATAACCAGGTGCCGGCCTGCGGATAGAGCGAATTATACCCACAGTCGCGCCAGATATCGCGCTTTTCTACGACCGTTCCATCCCAGCGTACAGTCCGCTCCTTTGGACAGAACTCAGCGCAATTCTGCGTATTGTCTGCGCCATGTCCGGTTTGAATGATCTTGAGGGTGGCACTCTCTGTGTTAGCACCCAATGTGACCGTTTGCTCCTGTAAGTTGTCTTCTATCGGAGCGTTGGCATTGCCATACTGGAAAGAACCATTCCAGAGTCTTGTGATATTCAGTGGTTCACGAACCGGTTTTCCCTCTACAATATGAAAGGAAAGGTTGATCTTCCACCCCCGGTCATTGCGGGCTTCATAACCGGTGTGCCGATAAACGATCTCCACGGAATCACGCAGTAAGGTAGCATAGTCTGTAAAATCCATGTACCAACCGTGTTTCCAGCCGTCACCATCCTCCCAATAGAATCCGTAAGGCGTAATGTAGCGGGCCAACTCCCAGTTGTAGTCTTGTCCATTCACTCCTCCTACTCTGCCTAATCGGATGTAATTGAGATAATCCCATTCGCCACAACGCAAACCGGGTGCACACTCAAAGGTGAGGTAAGCATATACCTTATAGTAATCCGTGTTGACATCAGGAAATTCCGCCCAGGCAGGATAATCGGTAAACCCCTTTGACGGGTCCGTTTGTATGACCACATCTTCGTGGCACTTCACGATTATAGTATCCCCATCCGCAGCAAATCCCAGTGATACAGCAACGGAAAGGAGAAGTGTGTAGATTAACCGCATATTATGTCTGTGTTAGTTGTCGGTAAAGCTATCAATTTCAGGGTTTTCCCTTAATTTTTTCTTGTCAACACTTTTTAACGATCGGCCAAACAACCAAATTGACATATTTGCGTTTGCCTAATACAACATATTCTTCACCTTAAACCCTTGCATATGAAATGGATACTCCTCGCGCTTACCGGCCTGCTCCTTTCGGGCTGTGTGGTAGTGCGCCAAGACGAAGTCGCTGTTAAGCGCAGAATTGGAAAACTGGTGGGCGACCCGGTCAGAGAGGGTGCTGTTGTTTATAACCCACTGATCACTACCGTCATCAAAATTCCGGTTCGCAACATTAACAAGAAGATCAATTTGGACATTCCGTCCAAGGAAGGGCTGACCATTCGCTCCGAAATGTCTATCCTGTACAGGGTAGATCAGAAGCAGGTAAAAAGACTACTTCGCGAGGTGGGCGAGAACTTCGAGGAAGACCTGATTGCACCTGTATTTCGCTCTGCATTGGCCGATGTTAGCGCCAAGTTTATGGCCAAAGACATGCACACTGGCGAACGGGCGCAAATCGAGCAGGCAGTAAAAGCATTGATGATGGAAACCCTTACGGATAAAGGCATCATCATCGAGCGGGTGCTCATGAAACGCATCGTATTGCCGGCTACTCTGACGGCAGCTATCGAAGAAAAACTCGCAGCCGAGCAAGATGCACAGCGCATGGAATTTGTGCTGCAACGTGAAAAGCAGGAAGCTGAACGGAAAAAGATCGAAGCCCAAGGTACAGCCGATGCCCAGCGCATATTATCTGAAGGCTTGTCAGAAAGTGTACTACAGTTTCAGATGATCGAGGCCTTTGAAAAACTGGCCGAGTCGAACAATGCCAAGGTGATCATCACCAATGGTAAGATGCCGCTGATGCTGGAAGAATGATCAGTAAGAGATAAAGAAATGGTAAAAGGAAGGCGCCTGATGGGCGCCTTTCTTATTGTAGAGACAATAAATTAAGCTTTTATACCATTTACTACACATGACGGTAAATCAACTCTTCTATTCTGTTATGTTCCTGCTTTTAAGCACCCAAACAAGGGCACAGGAACCAATTTTTACCGGAGGAGTCGTAGGTGGATTGAATTTTTCTAGTCTTACAAAGGAAAGTGTTTGGGACTACTGTGGCACCAATACAGGTATCCGAATTACTGCTGATGTGGGTAAGATAGATTTGGGAATGGAGTTGCTATATAGTGTAAATGGCGAGTATATTCTTCCTGATTATTATCCATCTATAGATTGGGGGAAAATACGTCTAACCCATATTGAAATTCCAGTCTATGCATTGATTCCAATGCCAGTTTACAATAAAAACTTCAATCAGCATTGGCAACTTACTATTGGTGGTGCATTTACACAGTTGTTATCTTATTTCGGGCAAGACAAACAAGGCATTGACCAAACTTCAACTGTTAAGTACAGTAGGACCCATAATTTCATTTTACAAGCTGGTACTTTCATTTATCTAACCCCTAAGTTTGGTGTCAATTGGCGTATTTCAGTCCCGGTTCAACAAGTACTAGATGTTTCCATGGCATTTCGTGTACATTATGATTTTTAGCAAAAAATTATAGTCCACTACTGCTTCACAAACTCATATCCACCTGTCTCTGCA
>CAJXXO010000073.1 GCA_913062655.1 uncultured Bacteroidota bacterium
CCTCTTCCTTGGCCTGGTCTTTCGCATCGTTGATCATCTTATCTTTGATCTGCTTCGCTTCTGCCAGGATCTTAGACCGTTCTTCTCTTGCTTCTTGCAGTAATTTCTCGTTCTCACTGGTCAGCTTTTCCATCTCCTCACGGGCCCGCTCCGCTGCTTTTAACGATTCGCTGATGCGCTGTTCACGCTGATTAACAGCCGTCAAGATGGGCTTCCAGGCAAACTTGCGAAGCAAAAACAACAAGATCAGGAAAGCGATCGTGGTCCAGAAGACGATTCCAATAGAGGGATTGAGTAAGTCCATCGTATAATCGATTTAAAACTTTGTCGGTGAAAAATCCGGGTCCGGCAACCAACCGTTACCTGGACCCGGAGTGAACTTTGTTGGCTTATACCAATAGAGCGGCAGCTACCACACCAAACAGTGCTACACCTTCAATAAGGGCAGCCGCAATAATCATTGCTGTTTGGATCTTACCAGAAGCTTCTGGCTGGCGAGCCATCCCCTCTACGGCCTTCATGCCGATGAGTCCGATACCGATGCCGGCTCCGATTACTACCAAACCAACACCGAGTGCATTCAATGATCCTTCCATAGTAAATAGTTTTTATGGAGGTGAAAAAAATCCGAGTTAGTGCACCTCTTCAGCAACATGGTCGTGGTGTTCCTCCACAGCCATGCCGATAAATAAGGCAGACAACAAAGTGAATATGTATGCCTGCAAGGCCGCTACCAGCAACTCCAACGTGAACATGAAGATCATGAAGGGTACGGATACGAGCGACACTGCAGCCGATTCCAGAATAAATATCAACGACACCAAGCTCAGGATCAGAATGTGACCCGCGGTGATGTTGGCAAACAAACGAAGCAGTAGGGCAAAGGGCTTAGTGAAAATACCAATGATCTCTACCGGCCACATGATGGGATACATCCATTTTGGCACATGCGGCAAAAAGATATGGCTCCAGTAATCCTTGGTACCACTGACATTCGTGATGATTAGGGTGAAGATGGCCAATACAGCCGTGAAGGCAATATTACCCGACAAATTGGAAGCACCTGGGAAGAAAGGCACCAAACCAATCATATTGTTGATCCAGATGAAAAAGAAGACCGTTAATAGGTACCCCATAAATCGATGGGCCTTCTTTTCGCCAATATTGGGTACGGCAATGTCATCGCGTACGAACAATACCAGAGGCTCCATAAATTTGGCAATGCCTTTGGGCACGCCCTCCTTTGAATAAGCGCGTGCCGTTGATCCAAACAGCAGCAAAATCAGTACGATCGACAATATCATACTGGCCACATTACGCGTAATGGACAGATCTATAAACTGCTCTTCCGGGTGCTGAATTAATCCAAAAAGGGTGGCAGCGTGCTTTTCATGCCCCTCCTCATCATGATAAACCAGATGGCCGTGATCCAGCGAATAACCTTTGTAAGTGTGGCCGTGGCTCAGCTTGCTGGACATAAAAACATCCAACGAGCCATTATTGTAGGCGATGATGGGTAAGGGCAGATGGATATCACCCCAGACATGCCATTCATACGAATCAGCAATGTGGTGCATGATCTCCGGCACAGGGTTGTAATCCCCGCTTTCACCGTGATGATCATCCGCATGGGCCTCCTGCGCATGCTGCGCTTCATGACCGGAATCTTCCTTCGCAGACAGGCTGAAGGCTATGAAAATAGATAGCACTCCAAACAGCCCTGCAATCAACCCATTCTTTCGCATGAATTACCCTTTTTAAAAGTCGGGGCAAAAATAGGGCAATTCAAAATAAAAGTGAAGCATAACGGATTCAAAAAAACCCTTGATAATGAGGACATAAAAAAGGGAGGCCGATTTGGCCCCCCTCTCAGGTTAACTAGCATATAAATCTGTTGTCTTCCACCGACTTAGTGGAAAGGACATACGTAGTCAGACGTTGCATTGGCCGCAATAATCGCATTGATGTCAACGGTAATGGTACAAGTCAATGCATCCGGATCGTAGTCAAACGCATCGATATCAGCCTTAACCGCATCGATGAATGGCGGAATATCCGGCAATGTAGAAGGATGACCTTCTCCAATGTTGTCATTCTGAAGGGCTTCAATCTCAGAGATCACCCATGTCAAGCCCATGTCTACGGATCTGCGACCCTCAGCAATAAAGATCTCCTGACGCATCAGGTACAAGGCAGCTAATGCCTCCTCTGCTGTGTTCAGCGCATCAATATCAGCATCGGTCAAAGAAGTACCAGACACCGTTGGTACGGTAACAGGACCGTCTTTGCGATCCAACACCAAGCCTGTTTTACCATCAACAACCACTGCTGAAGTATCTGGCCGTGACCCCGGGTCGCGCTCAAAGCGGTCCTCCGTAGAGTCATCAAAAGTTGCGGTTGGGCGCGTTGCTACCAAAGCGATGATATTCTTCATCGTTTGCTGAGCTGCTGGCAAATCCCCGTCAGACAATTGTGCTTCTGCCAATATCAGGTGCGCTTCTTCGATCTTCATCAAAGCGATCGGAGAATCTTCAGTAGCTGAGATAGAGTACAGTTTTGGATCCAAAAAGTCCAACCGTGGCAGAGGCTGCAGGTCATCAAAATTACCGCGCTCCTGTATGGCCAGTTGCAAGTCATTCTTAGTGTAATTGAATCCACTACGGTTACCGGCTGCATTCACCGGATCGAAGTTGGCATTCACCAACAGGGCGGGGTCAGCCGCAATAGCCGCATTGGCATCTGCTACCGCTTGCGCCTTATTACCCAGGCGATAGTGTGCACGAGCACGCCCCAAAAGGGCAGCGGCATTCGAAGCATCGATATCCAAAGCAGCCGTAAAGTAGGAAATAGCGGCATTGAAATGATCCTCACGCGGCAACAACGCACCGGTAGGTTCACCCGGCAATTCCCGGAAGTACATACCACCCCACAAGTAAGCTAATCCTGCATATAGGTTGTAGGCAGCTTCCGTTTCCTCTGAATAATTGGGATCCTGAGGCCCCATGGTGGAGAGCCCGTACAAGGCAGATGCCCGGACACGACCAATACCCCGGTGAGCCAGGTTCATGTCATTATCCTGAAATTGAATATCCAGGTCATCCAGGAATTGGTTGTAGAATGTCTGCAGATTTACGTAGTTATCTGACGCGATCTCACAAGGGATCGTCAGCCAGTTCATGGCAATGGCAGTTTGGCGTTCAATACCATTCAGCCATATCTGTGAAGAGTTCGGTTGCCCGAGCACCGCCTCTTCGCTCAAGTTGGGGTTCACCACTTCAAACGGATCGATCGTCTGACAGCCTCCGAGAACCACCAATGAAACGAGTATATAAATGAGTTTTTTCATTGTTGCTAAGTTTTTTCGTTTACAATCCGATTCTCAAGGTACCCAAGTACATACGAGGTGCAGACTCAGTACCAAATCCAAATCCACCACCGGCAAATCCACCTTGCGTGGCAATACCGGCACCTGTCGCATCAGGATCGAAAGAAGAGCTGACGAAGTTTAAGGCATTCAGCACACTGAAGCCAACCTCCATAGAGCGTACACGACCATCGAACACATCGTCAAAGCGGTAGCTTAGTGCGATGTTACGAATCTTCAGGTAGTTGGCATCTTCTACCCAGAAGCCTGCCAAGTCAAAGAAGGAGAGGCCCTGACCTTGTACTTCCTCAGGGAAGCGGTCTTCGTCCTCTACGCCTCCGAAGAAGCGCAGTACATCATCCACGTTCACACCCTGACCACCCATCTGGTAGTCACCGTTCACCAATATGCTCAACTTACCCTTGTAAGAGTAACTAACATTGAATGTACCGAAGTGAGGTGCAAAAGTGAGGCCCAGATAGGCATTACGCTCAATGTCAAATGAGCCATCGTCATTGACTTCAACACTTGTACCACGGAGGTAACCCAACGGCTGACCCTCTTTTACAAATGAACCGAGGAACTGGAAACCTCCCACGGCAAATTCTGGTGCACCACCGGTACTCTCCACCAGGTTGAAGTTGTAGTTGTAGCTGGCACCAATCTCCAGATTGTGGTCTTGATTGCTGATCAAGTTCAACTGCAAGTATGTTTCTACCCCTTCGTTTTGGATCACACCCACATTACGCAACTGTGCTTCCTGTCCGGTAGAAGGAATAGCTGGAGGCGTAAATAAGGCGTCATTGGTAGTAGTATTGTAGTAAGTGAATCCAAGGCTTACCTTATTGTTGGCCAAGCCCAGGTCCATACCCAACTCGATAGTAGTGGCAATCTCCGACTGCAGTTCCGGATCACCCGGATTGTCAAACTCGAAAGCCAATGCACCGAGGTAAGAAGGACCAGAGAAAGTACGCTGCTGTGCGAAAGCCGTTGGGAAGATAGAAGACTGCCCCAGGTTAGCTCTTAACTTCAGTAAGGACACTGCGTTTTCAGAAATAGCACTCCGGAAGAAAGAGGCATCAGACAAGATGTATGATGCGCCAATCTTAGGCAATGCAATTAAGCCAATTTCTTCACCGAAAGCAGAGTTACCATCGAAACGAAGTCCCAAATCGAGGAAAAACTTGTCTTTGTAACCCATGTTTTCAGCAATGTAAATACCATAAGAAGTAATTACACTGTAGAAGTCGGTGGCATTCTGGTCTGCTGAGTTGTTGATGGAGATAGAACCGTCCACCACGCTATTGGCAGAGATAGAATGCTGGATATCACTCTCACGGAAGAACTGACCGCCTGCTGTAGTAATAAAGCTAAAGTCACCGGCTGTAGCATTGTGCTGTAGGTTCAGGTCACCTGACAATACCGTGAAATTCCGCTCAGCGCGGTCGATGTATCCTTGATCGGTGGTACCTTCTGGGAAGAAACCCTTGGTAATTAGCATCTGGTTGGTACCGATCTCACGCTGTACAGAGTTTCTGCGATCAATACCGAAGTCAAGGCTAGCCGTCAAGTCTTTGCTGAAGTAGTACTTGACATTGTTGGCCACCTGGAAACGGTTGATTACCTCTCTTATATTGGTTACTTCTGCCTCATCGGTCATTTGCTGATCCAGGTCGTCCAATTCATCTTGTGACAATGAGTCCAGGTTACCAAATGATCCCCCTTCGAGATTACCAAACCGGGAGAAGGAGGTATTCGCATTGTAAGCACGAGTAAACTCCATGTTGGAGAAGGCTACAGAGTTGGAATAACGCAACTTATCGGTAATGTTGGTCGCAAACGTAGTACGGAAGTTTCTACGAATCGTCTCATTGATTTCATTGAAACTATTGTCTTGGTACAAATTACCGGAGAATGAATAGCTGGTATTACCCTCACTACCGCCCAATCCTATGCGGTAGTTCTGCAAAAAGCCGGGACGGAAAATCAAGTCCGCGGTCTGTTCCCAACGCAGGAAATCACGTGTACCTACGATAGCACCCATTTGCGTTTCCAGATTCACGTAGTTGCTCTGTGCCTTACCCCGCTTGGTAAAGATTTGCAGTACGCCATTGGCTGCATCTGCTCCATATAGCGTAGTGGCGGCCCCACCAGGAATGTACTCGATGCGCTCAATATCCTCCATCGGAATATCCGCGATGGCAGATGATTGTGCACCCCCTGTAGCGATACCGAGCGCTGGGTTTGAGTTCAGATTATCCACCCGGATACCATCAATAAAGATGACCGGAGTAGTGTTGGTGATGGCTGATACCGGACCACGACTACGAATGATAGACGCAGTACCTGGCTGACCGGAACTCATTTTAATCTGAGCATTCGGCAGTTTGGATTGAATCAACTGGTCCAACTGTACGGATGGAATCGCTTTGATGTCTTCTGCATCGATAGAAGAAACGGTAGTAGAGAGACGTCTCTTACTGATACCGGCACCCTGACCGGTGACTACCACTTCATCTAATCCCAGAACATCTGATTTCAATTCCACATTGAGTGTAGAAGAGCTACCGACTTCCACCTCCTTGGTACGCATACCAATAAAGCTGAAAATCAGCGTGTTGTACCCTTCCGGCACCTCGATTGTGTACTCACCGTCAAAATCGGTGGTCGCCCCAATGATCGTCCCTTTGACAACAACACTTACACCAGGAAGAGTAGCCCCATCCTCAGCGGAAGTGACCGTACCCGATATAGTACGCTGGCCAAAGGCGAACGAAACGGCAAAAAGTGTAAAAATTGCCAGTAACAAGTTCCGTTTCATACGCAAATTTTAAGGTTAAAGAATGTGTAATGGACACGTGATAAAAGAGGGGAATAGAACAAATTTATCAATACGGTTAAACAATTAAAATTTTTTTTAGGGTTTCTTAACATGATAAATTCGCTTTTCCGGTGCCTGTAACAGGTATTTGGAAAGGAACTTTTTAGTCCGATCTTCCTTGCTTTAGCATCGAATGTCCACCTTTGTGATTCATACAGGAGAAGAAACAAATGCAACCCATTTCATACGAGAAATATCAACTGGCTAATGGCCTTACCGTGCTCATTCACCACGATCCGCTTACCCCAATGGCTGTGGTAAACACCTTATATAAAGTGGGCGCTCGCAATGAAGTCTCTACGAGGACCGGTTTTGCGCATCTATTTGAGCATTTGATGTTTGGCGGCAGCCAAAACGCCCCTCACTTTGACGCTGCCTTGCAAGAGGCCGGAGGTAACAACAATGCCTTTACCAATAATGACCTGACCAATTATTACGATATCCTTCCGGCTGACAACCTGGAAACGGCCCTTTGGCTGGAAAGTGATCGCATGCACTTTCTTCATATCAATGAGCGATCCTTGGATGTGCAGCGAAAAGTGGTCATAGAAGAATTCAAGGAAAATTATCTTAACCAACCCTACGGCCAACTGTGGCACCAGGTGCGACAACTTTGCTATACCCAGCACCCCTATCGCTGGCCCACCATTGGCCTGACCCCCCAACATGTGGCCAAGGCCACCCTTAGCGAAGTGCAGGCCTTTTACCAACAATACTATACCCCCAACAACGCCATTCTCACCATTGCCGGGGGTGTGGCGCCCGACCAGGCCTTGCCTTTGGTGGAACGCTACTTTGGTGATATCCCCACAGGTCCCACCCCCTTGCCGGATTGGCCAACCGAACCGGCTCAAATGGGTGCCCGGCACGCCAGCTTCGAAGATGATGTGCCCCTGAATATGCTCATCATGGCCTACCCGATGGCCGACCGTACCGACAAAGGCTATTATGAAGCCGATCTGATTAGTGATATTCTATCCAGTGGCTCCTCATCCCGCTTGTACCTTAAGCTGGTGAAAGAACAACAACTCTTCAATGAACTGCAGGCTTTCATTTCCGGCAATCTTGATCCGGGCCTTTTTGTCATACGCGGCCGGCTCAATGAGGGTGTCTCGTATGATGACGCCCAGGCGGCCATTCAACAGGAATTGCAGCGTCTGCAGGATGACCTTGTACCCCGCCATGAATTGGAAAAAGTGAAAAACAAGGTGGAATCGGGCTACGAATACAACACCATCAACCTGATGAACAGAGCTTATGCTTTGTCTTACTTTGAAAACCTGGGCGATGCCAACGGGCTGAATACGGAAAAAGAACACTACTTATCCGTATCGGCTGCCGCCCTTCGAGATCGTGCGATTCAGCTTTTTGATGCCCGGCACCTCAATCTTTTGGAATATCGCGCTAAACAACCCGCATATGCTGGATAGAACACAAGCCCCTGCCATTCGAATGGATAGCCCGGTAGCATTACCTGAGAGCGATCGGTTTTTACTGGGCCGACAACCGGTTGTAGGCATAGGCGGAGCGGCACAAGCCATTACCAAGATGGAGTGGGTTTTTACGGCCGGCAAATGGTGTGAAGAGAAAAAAGGTGCCGCCCACTTTACCGCCAAAATGCTGAAAGAAGGGACTACGCAGCGAGATGCACAAGCCATTGCCCATCAACTCGACTATTGGGGCGCCAGCCTGAGTGCAGAGTCCACAGCCGACTACTGGACGCTAACCGCCTATTGCCTCACCAGGCATTTTCCCGATATGATTCGGTTGATACGGGAGTTGCTCACCGAAGCGACATTCCCAGAAGCCGAATTGGCGCTGAAAAAGCACCTGATGAAGCAAAAGCTGCGCGTCAACCTGCAGAAAGTAGGGTTTCAAGCGACCCGCAAACTGATGGGATCGCTCTTTGGACCCGACCATTACTATGGGTACCGCTTGCAAGAGGCAGATATTGACGCTATCACTACCGCAGATCTGCACCACTTTTACCAGACCCATATTGCACACCAACCAGTCCATTTGTTTATCTCCGGACAATACCCGGATGATTTTCCAGCGGTCATAGCATCGCAATGGCCCGAATTGCTCGATTTACCGGCCCCTAATCTGCGACCCAACACACCATTGCACATGGATTACACACCGGGCGACCACTATATACCGGTACCGCAAGCCCAACAGAGTGCCCTTCGTATGGGCAAGTTAATGCCGCACCACACCCACCCGGACTACCAACCACTTAAGGTGCTCAATACAGTACTTGGCGGGTATTTTGGCTCGCGACTGATGAGTAATATTCGCGAAGACAAAGGATATACCTATGGCATTTACTCGGTACTGCATGCCTATGCACAGCAGGCCATTTTCTACATCAGCACAGAAGTCGGTGCCGATCATGAAGCTGCTGCACGCCAGGAGATTCACAAGGAGATTGAGCAACTGCAGCGTACTCCAATACCGGAAGACGAATTAACTTTGGTGCGCCACTATTTGCTGGGGAATATCATGGGTAGTATTGACGGACCAATGAAAGCGGCCAATACAATCAAAGGTTTGCTTTTGCAAGGTAGAGACGAACAAGACTTCAATGATTTCATTGCTATGCTACGAACGGTAACCCCAGATCAATTGCAAGCATTGGCTCAGCAATATTGGAAGCAGGATTCGTTTATAGAAGTAGTGGCCGGACCAAACCAGCAGGCATGAGACCCCTTGTACTAGCATTTGTTACACTTTTATGCAGCCTCAACAGTTGGGCCCAGGCGATAACGCCCCCTAAACTCGTATGCGCAACCCGCGCCACTAATGGGGATGTCACACTCACCTGGCAACTGCCTGTCAATACCTGTGGGCCTTTTGTCTCCTATGAGATTTACCAGAGCAATAATCAAAATGGGCCTTACAACCTACTGGCCACCATCACCAATCAATTTACTGACACCTATCTGCACGTGGGAGCAGACTGTAATGTGCAGGATAATTATTACTACATGGTGAGTAATTTCAATTGTCCTGGCGGTGTACCCTTCAATTCTGATACACTTGACTGTGAAGACCCTGTGGCTCCGGAGATTGAGTATGTCTCCGTTTTCAATGGTGACGTTGAGGTCCACTGGGCCCCTTCGCCTTCTCCAGAGACCTTCGCCTACATTATATATAGGGATGATGGCGGGTTCAATCCGATTGATACGGTATTTGGCCGGTTAAACACCTTCTATCTTGATAATACCGCCATTCCCGATCAGCGATCTGAACGCTATACCGTAGCTGCTATGGATAGTTGCGGCAATACCGGTCCCTTTTACAACTTTCCACACCAAACTATTTTGCTCGATACCACGCGCTTCAATTGTGAAATTCGATTGGATCTCGACTGGACAGCCTATGTGAACTGGCCCAACGACTCCATTCTGGAGCACCGGCTGCTGATTGGCCGGGGCGGTAACCCGGCTGCGGTTGACACCGTGCTACCGGAAGACCTGTTCGCTTACACCTTCACCAACTTTGTGGACGGTGAAGACCTGTGTGTTTCCATTGCCGCAGTTGACCCTACCGGCACTTTTGTTTCGCAGTCCAATGAAATTTGTTTCACCGTCAATATCGTACAGCCCGCCAGGTATCTATATGTCCAAAATGCCACGGTAACGGACTCCAGCGTGATACTGACTTACCTGCCTGATCCCAGTGGAGATTACATCTTATTCGAAATATTGCGCAGTACCAACAATAGCGCCTACTCTGCCATTGCCGTGGAAAATGCACCACCGGTTATTCCGGCACAACGCACCTATGAAGACATCAGCGATCAGGCGATCAATGGCGATCGATACTATG
>CAJXXO010000074.1 GCA_913062655.1 uncultured Bacteroidota bacterium
CCCGGTCAATGAAGGGGCCATGAGTGTGCGCCTGGGCATGAAGGGAAGCCCGGCTGTCGCAGAAGAATTGGCCGTGCACGAAGCGATTGAACTGGCACAATATGCACAAAGCCATCTTCATCTGGTAAAGATCAGCACGGCTGGCTCGGTGGAGCTGGTGCGGCAAGCGAAAGCAAAAGGTATTCCTGTAAGCTGCAGCGTGAGTGCCTTGCACTTGCACTCGAACGAAACCATTTTAGAGACCTTCGATGAAAATTATAAGGTGATACCCCCGTTACGGACCGAAGAAGACCGCATGGCTTTGTGGCGCGGTTTGGAAGAAGGTACCATTGATGCCATTGTAAGCGACCACAGCCCGCAGGATACCGAAGCGAAGCAGGTAGAGTTTGAATATGCCGAGCCGGGTATCAGCAGTGTAGAGCATGTGTTTAGCTTACTTATGGCAGCCGCACCGGAAGGGTTTGAACTGACCCGCATCATTGAAGCTTTGGCCGTCAAGCCGCGGCAAATCTTACAATTGGAAGTAGCACATGTGGAGGAGCAGAGCGTGGCTAACCTCACGCTGTTTCACCCGACCCGGACGTATGCTGTTTTGCCAGACCAAATGCGCAGCAAGTCCAAGAATACCCCGTTACTACAACAAACATTGACCGGCCAGGTATTGGCCATTTTACAGGGTACACAAACCTTCATAAACACCTAAAACCATGGAAGAACAACAAGTAATGGATCACATGGAAGAACCGAAGCGGGTTTCTCCATTAAATGTCAGCCTTAAGTTTGGCTTTATTGGCGGTATGGTGATGATCATCACCTCGCTTCTGTACTATTTATTGGATGTGCAGGATAATTGGTGGATCGGTTCGCTGACAACCCTGGCTATTATTTTTGTGTCGGTCTACTTTGCGCAGATCAATCACCGGGACAATGAGCTGGGCGGCTATATGAAGTATGGCCGAGGCTTAGGTGTGGGCCTGCTCACTACACTGTTTATTGCGATACTGTCTGCCATATTTACCATCGTCATGGTGAAGTTCATCGACCCGGGCAGTATAGAACAACAGCTCGAAATACAGCGCCAGGCGATGATTGAGCAGGATATGAGTGATGAGCAAATTGAGCAAAGCATGCAATTTGCCCGTCAGTTTGCTACCAACCCACTTTTTTTATTTTTTACCGCTGTATTTGGCACGATGATCTGGGGACTGATCATTAGCTTGGTGAGTGCTGCCTTTACCCGCAAATAAGAAAGAAAAAGTTGCATGGACGTATCGATAGTCGTACCGCTGTTTAATGAGGAAGAGAGTCTGCCGGAGTTGGTCGCGTGGATCGATAAGGTGTGCACACAGGAGAAATTGTCCTATGAAGTCCTGTTGGTAGATGATGGAAGTACGGATCGGTCATGGTCGGTAGTAGCCGATTTGTCCCAACAATATGATGATGTAAAAGGCATCAAGTTTCGCAGAAACTATGGCAAGTCTGCCGCCCTGAATGTGGGGTTTGAGCATGCCGAAGGCGATGTGGTCATTACCATGGATGCCGACCTGCAAGACAGTCCGGATGAGATACCGGAGCTCTACCGCATGATTATGGAGGATCAGTACGATCTGGTGAGCGGCTGGAAGAAAAAACGCTACGACCCGATCTCCAAGACCTTGCCTTCCAAGTTTTTCAACGGCATAACCCGGATGATCAGCGGGATTCAACTGAATGATTTCAACTGCGGCTTGAAAGCCTACAAGAAACAAGTGATCAAAAGCATCGAGGTGTATGGTGAGATGCACCGCTACATTCCGGTAATTGCCAAGCAGGCGGGTTTCAAGAAGATTGGGGAGAAGGTGGTAGAGCACCGCGCCCGGAAATATGGCGTTACCAAGTTCGGGCTGGAGCGCTTTATCAATGGTTTTCTGGACTTGTTAAGCGTTACGTTTATCACGCGCTTTGCCAAGCGGCCTATGCACTTCTTTGGCGCCATGGGTACGCTGGTCTTTTTCCTGGGGTTTTTAATCCTGCTTTACCTCACCATCGGTAAACTTTTCTATCAAGGTACCGGTATGACTTCCCGGCCTATCTTTTATCTCGGACTGCTAACGGTCATCATCGGAGTACAGTTGTTTCTCACCGGCTTCATTGCCGAGCTGGTCTCCCGCAGCGCCAGCGACCGGAATGTGTACTTGATCGATGAGAAATTAAGGGTAGCCGATACGACTGAGGCGTAATAGTGAATAAGTGGATAAGTGGATGAGTGGATGAGTGACTGTACCACGGTCAATGGTCCATTGTCCACCGTAGCCTGGCGAAAGTGGGTATCATCTTTCCTCGCACATCGCTGCTCACACATCGCAGTACGCAATACACCTATCGCTGTACGCCTATCGCAGTACGCCTATCGCAGTACGCCTATCGCAGTACGCCTATCGTTATACGCTGTACGAAAATCGCAATACACCTATCGCTCTACACCAACCCGCTATCTCTTTCCCAGTTACGAAGTAGCTCTTCCAGCTTTTTCTGTTCGCATTCATCTGTCATATAAAAACCGTTCTCTCGATCCACATTGTCGTAAAAGCTGCCGAGGCTGTAGGTGCCGTTTACCTTGGCGCCCAAATAGCCTAATATGCGGGCGGTGTGCTCCAGACTGCTTTTGGCACCACGTTTTCCCGGTGACGTGCTCATGAGAAAGACCGGCTTGTAGCCCATCACCCCTTTTTCGGCCCGGCTGAGCCAGTCCAGGGTGTTCTTCATATGAGCGGTCATCAGTCCGTTGTGTTCGGGCGTGCTGATAAGAAAGGCATCGTACTGCTGAAAGTGCTCGATCAGCCGCTGGATCATCGGTGGGATGCCTTTTTCCTTTTCCAGGTCAATGCTGTAAATCGGGGCCAGGTAATCGCGAAGGTCGATGATGTGGGTATCGTGATCAGGCAGTAAAGTGGCAGCATAGCTGACAAGTGCTTGATTGATGGATGTGCTGCTCGTGCTGCCGGAGAAGCAAAGAATACGGGCCATACTTTTTTCGGCAAAATAGTGAATTCGAACATTAGGCTACTACTCACTACTCACTACTCTCAAATACCTCACATCCCCATATCCTCAGCATCGAAGTCACCTCGGCCACCTCGGCCTCGTTGCTTCTTCTGGTTGATGCGATAGTTGAAGTTGAGCATAAACTGGCGGACACGCCATTGGAACTCGCTGTCAAACTGGTATTCAGGCGTGTCGATCTGCCAACGCCACTTGCGCGAGTTGAAGACATCACTCACCCGGAAGCTGATGGTACCATTTCCCTGCAGGATATCTCTCGCTACCGTCAGATCCAGACTGGTCAGCGACAAACTGCGTCCTTGTGTGGTCTCTTGCGGAGCCCGGTAAAAAACGGTGGCTTGCAAGTCATATTCCTTGGCAATGGTCCATTTGGACATTCCCCGCGCGGTCCAGGTGTAGGTGTCGCGAAACAGTTCCAGGTCCTCGTAGTTGCCACTAGTGATGGCGCGGTAGAAGTTCACACTACCGTTGATGGACCACCACTTCACCGGACGGTAGGAACCGGTCAGCTCAATGCCGAAGTTATCTTCCGTAGCCAGGTTGACCGGGAAGATGCGGGTAAACCCATTGCTGTCGACTGTGGTGATGCGGTCGATCACATCGGTGCGGTAGCGGTAATACACGCTGGCAAAGATGGACCCCTTCTTCATGTACTTCAGGTAGTTCATCTCAAAGGAGTGGGCAAACTCCGGATTCAAATCTGGATTGCCACTGAAGAAATTGCGCGAATCACTAAAGCCAAAGAAGGGCAGCAATGACCGGAAGCGTGGCCGGTTGATCCTGCGGCTGTAGCTGAGCTGAAGCGTATTGCCTTGTCCAAACTCATAACCCAGATTGGCGCTGGGGAACAGGTTGAAGTACGAACGCGGGTTGGTCTCTTGTGTTTTAACTAACTCCGTGGAAAGGTCGGTATACTCCCCGCGAAGGCCGGCCTGTACCGAGATATCGCCAAACTTGTTGCCTGCCTGTACATAGCCGGCATGGATGGCTTCGTTGTAAATGAACTCGTTATCAAACCCGGGTAGCGGGGCAAATCCGTCCCCATTTTCTTTCTGCTCTACTACGAAGATGTTCTCAATCACGCGAATGGTAGAGCGGGCACCCATCTCAAACTGTCCATTCTCCCCAAACGGATGCACATAGTCGGTCTGGAAGAGCCAGGTGCGCTGGTCCTCTTCATTGTAGGATCGCTGCACGATTTCCGGATAGGTGGGGTCATTGGTGGCAAACTCATTCAGATCCGACTCTTCGGTATCGTCACTGATGTTTCGCTG
The DNA here is from genome assembly GCA_913062655.1 of uncultured Bacteroidota bacterium. GTDB lineage: Bacteria > Bacteroidota > Bacteroidia > Chitinophagales > S012-47 > CAJXXO01. Next base: position 4,317 of record CAJXXO010000074.1, read on the forward strand.
GAGGTCTATGGTCCACTTGCGGTCCTTCTGATCGAAGGTTTTGGTATAATTCAGCGCAATCTCCAGGTCGTGGCTAAACTCTTCTTCAATATCCGTGCGTTCTACATTGCGCAGTAGTTGGCCTGTAGCCCCATAATCATTGTAGGTCAGCAACGATTCATTCAGCCCATCAGATACGCGGTAAAAGACGGAGGTGGTGATTACATTTTTATCATTCAGGTACATATCACTACCGAGCTGAATATTGTTGCGCAAACCACCCCGCGAGCGATCCTGGATGCGCTCATAGGAAAAAGTGGAGTCGGGTAGGTCAAAAGTCTGCAACGAGTACCCACGGCCCGGGCTGTTGCGATAGGTGATGTTGTAGTTGGTAAAGAAATTGATCCAATCCTTGCGCCAGTTCATATTGATGCCCGCACCGAAGTTTTCCGGGTAGCCGGCATTCACATCCACCGAGCCATTGAACCCTTGTTTTTTCTGCTTTTTCAATACGATATTGATAATACCTACATCACCTTCTGCCTCATACCGGGCAGATGGATTGGTAATCACCTCTATTGACTCGATCATACTCCCTTGCAATTGACGCAAAGCATCTGTGGTGGTGCCTACGATGCCGGAAGGCTTGCCATTGATGAGGATGCGCACATTCTGACTACCCCGCAGTGCTACATTTCCATCTACATCTACCGTTACGGAGGGTAGATTGTCCAACAGTTCAGAGGCGTTGAGGCCCAGGTTGTTGGGGTCTTTACTGACGTTGAAGACGCGCTTATCCAGCTTCAGCTCCATCTCTGCCCGTTCGCCCTGCACCACCACTTCATCAAGTGCCTGGCTGTTGGCTTGCAAGGTTATCTTACCTACCCGGTAGGGCGCGTCTGTCACCTCAATGCCGGATATGGTTTGCGGTTGATAGGAGAGGAAGGTAATTGTAAGGTAGTACTTTCCGGCAGGGACTTTTGCCAAAAAAAATCCATTGGGACCACTGGTGACACCATCCACCAAACTACTATCGCCTGCTGCATAGATGGCTACGGTGGCGTAGGGAACGGGTTCGTCCTGCGCATCAACTATGCGACCTACAATAGCAGGGCCTGCATACCGCTGCTGACCGGCTCCAGGAGGCTGTGCCCATACAATGAGGGTGAAGAGGGAGACGAGCAGGGTGAAAAGTAATCGCATAGGTGTTATTCATTACCGCCCAAGAGACAGTCTACGTGGGAAAAGGTTCAACACACAAAGGTCGGTAGATGCGCCATAATAATAGGTTACTAATGTGCTATAAGATGTTAACGCTTCCAAAAGGTGTGGGTGCGGATGCAACTTGGTAATTTTAGGCAAAACTTTATCATGGCTTATTCTTACACGGCATTGGAGCGCTTTCTTCGCTATGCGGCTATCGATACGCAATCAGACCCACATGCATCAACTGTTCCATCCACGGAGAAGCAGAAAAACCTGAGCCGGCTGTTGGTGGAGGAGCTGCAAGCCATGGGCATAGCGGATGCCGAGATGGATGACCTGGGCTATGTGTATGCCACGGTACCGGCCAATACCGACAAGGAGGTACCTGTCATCTGCTTTTGCTCGCACGTTGACACCAGCCCGGAGAGTTCGGGTAAGGACGTGAAGCCGGTAATCCACCACAGCTACCAGGGTGGGGTAATCACCTTGCCTGGCGACCCATCCATCAAGATCGATCCGGAGCAGCATCCTTACCTGCAGCGTTGCCACGGGCATGATATTGTCACCAGTGACGGTACCACTTTGTTGGGGGCCGACAACAAAGCCGGGGTGGCGGAAATTATGGACCTGGTCCACTACCTGACCACCCATCCGGAAGTGAAGCATGGTGCGGTTAAGATTTTGTTTACCCCGGATGAAGAAATTGGTCGGGGGGCAGATAAGGTGGACCTGCAACGTTTGGGTGCGGACTACGGCTACACGGTTGACGGCAAGGACCGGGGCGAGTTGGAAGATGAGACCTTTTCTGCGGATATGTTGGAGGTTACCTTCAAAGGCGTGAATATCCATCCGGGCTTTGCCAAGGGAAGTCTGGAGAATGGGGTAAAAATGGCTGCCGACTTTCTGGCTCGCTTGCCCAAAGACACCTTGTCACCGGAAACTACTGAAGGCCGGGAAGGCTTTGTGCACCCCTATGAGATCACAGGCGGGGTAGAGGCTACCAAAATTACCTTCATCATTCGTTCGTTTGAAGATGAAAAGCTGAAGGAATATGCGGCTTATCTGAAGAAGCAGGCGGAAGCGGTGATGCAACAGTATCCCAACAGCAGCTACGATTTTGTAGTTACCGAGCAGTATCGCAACATGAAAAACATCCTGAAGGACCATCCGCAGGTAACCGATTTTGCGGAGGAAGCAATGCGCAGGGCCGGATTGGAGCCGAAGAAGGGGAGTATTCGTGGCGGTACCGATGGATCCAAGCTGACCTATATGGGATTGCCTTGTCCGAATATCTTTGCCGGAGAGCAATCGTTTCACTCCAAAATGGAATGGATCAGTGTGCAGGACATGGAGAAGGCCGTGGACACGTTGATTCATCTGGTGCAGGTTTGGGAAGAGCGTTCGTAACTTTGTCAAAAATCCAACCGTGGACTTTTCAGCCCTTATTTCTGAGAATATTGCCGTCAAACAGTCGATGTTGCAGGATCAACCCTTTATGGAAGCCTTGCAGCAAAGCGCTACGGTATTGGTGGAAGCCTACCGGGCTCATCGTAAAGTATTGCTTTGTGGCAACGGTGGGTCAGCGGCCGATGCGCAGCACATTGCGGCCGAATTGACGGGTCGCTTCTACAAGGATCGTCCACCGTTGGATGCAGAAGCACTGCACGTCAATAGTAGCTACCTCACAGCAGTCGCCAATGATTATGGCTTTGAGGCAGTATATGCCCGCCTTGTTGAAGCCCGGGGCCAGGAAGGAGATGTGCTGGTAGCCATTTCTACTTCGGGTAATAGTCCCAATGTGTTGCAGGCGGTACAAGTGGCAAAACAGAAAAAGATGACCGTCATCGCCCTGACGGGAGAAAAAGGCGGAACATTGGCACGGGAAGCGGCTTGTGTCCTGGCGGTGCCATCCTCAGACACACCTCGGATTCAGGAGGCACACATTCTCATCGGGCATTTGTGGTGCGGATTCATTGAGCAGGCCCTATTCGGTGCGTAACCGCTCCTGTCGTGCGGCATAGGCGCCCAAAAGCAATAAGGCAATACCCCAGGCAAAACACAAGGGTTGCATCCAGTGCAAATAACCGATCATGAAGACTTGCACGGTAATCCAGATGGCAAGCGCTCCGCCAGACACCATAATCCAAAAGACATATCGCCTTTGCCGCAGGAGTGTAAATACAGCCGTAACCCATTCCAGTAAGCCCACAGCTACAAGTAAGAGCAGACCTGGTATCAGGTAATTGGGAAAGGGCGTGGGATCGAGGAAGTATGCCGGCATCTGTAGAGTATCACCGGTAGGATCAGCTACAAGCAATAGGCCCCCATACAGGCCACCCAACCCCATTACGAAGAGCAACCCAAATGCCAGCCAATGGTACCAATAGCGTCTCATGGTCACCAATTTTTATGCAAGGTATTATCCTGCGTACCCATAGGCAATGAGTATTGTCAATGATTGTGTATCTTTTGAGTATGAAACAGCTAAGCACATTCCTACTGATCATTTGCTCGTTGGCCCTGTTTGGACAGCACAAGTCACTCACCTTCAAGACCGATACCATTGCCTTGGCAGAGGTGGCTGCGCACATGAATAGTTACAAAGTGGTCTGTGGATCGATCGAGCGCATCACGACTACGGACGCTGACATCGAAAAAGTGCATCTCATTCGGGTAGGCGATGGGGAAGACCGGGTAACCCTTGTGGTATGGTACACCGATGCCCTGGATTGGGATCCGCCATTTGAGGAGTGGCTAGCTGTTGGTGATAAAATTTGTGTGCAAGGTCAGATCAGCGCCTATGGTGGACAACCCAGAATTGAGGTCGGGAATCAGGGGCAGGTGCATAAGTAGGGAGTTGAAAGTTGAAAGTTTAAAGTTCAAAGTTCAAAGCTTGACCTATCCCTGAATACAGTTGACCTTTTTTAAGGTTGGTTTAAGAATAAGGTTATTATCGTTATCGTCTTTCTTTTTTGGTTCTTTTTTCTTTGTGAATAACGAGGTTTTTTGTGGATTTCCTGCCAGCTTCTGTTCAAAGTCCCTTGGACTAAGGCCACCCAGTGACTGGTGGGGGCGTTCATTATTGTACTTCTCCACAGCTCTTTTCGTTTGGCGTTGTAAGCTAGCGTAATCACGTGGAGCGTAATGCTTCAGGTAACTATTCTTGATCGTACCGTTGATCCGCTCTGCGTGCGCATTCTCGTACACCGATGTACACATACTGTTTCGCATGCCTGCACGTCTAGTTAATGCTGTAAAGTCTTTCGAGTAGTACTGTCCGCCTCCATCGGAGTGGATGATTATCCCTTCTGTTTGCTCGCGTGTAGTCCCCTTCAGCGCCATGCGCAGGGCCGGTAGGGTGGTCGCCTCTGTGAGCAAGGTCCTGCTTACGCTATAGCCTTTTATACGCCTGCTGTATACATCCAGAATGAAGGTCAGGTAGTAAAATCTTCCGCCCATCTCGTAGTAGGTAATATCACTACTGTAAGCCTGGTTGACGCCTGTTAACTCGATTCCTTCCAGCAGGTTGTTAAAGCGTATCACGCCACGGCTGTCGGTGGTTCTCCGGTAGTTGCGCTTCTGGTATAGCTTAAGTCCGTGAGCGCGGTATATCGCCTCAAAACGATCCCGGCCTATTCCTTGGGGAGACAACAACCTGTACATCGGCTCTGCTCCCATAGCCGGATGATCCTGGCGTACCTCATGCATCAACTTTACCAGCTGCGCTTCTTCATCCTGGCGCCTCAGGTATCGGTTCAGTCGCTGGTGGAAGTTCTGCTTCGTAGTCCCTATGGCTCGGTATATTGCACTCATTTTCCTTCCGTGTTCTCTTCGGTTGAGCCAGTACCAGAGGAGGGTTCTGAACCACGCTTTTTTTTAAATGATATGCCGTACTCCTCCTCTGTGAGCGCTATCATCTTCTCGTAGAACTCTAATTTGATCTGCTTCTGGCCAACCATTTGTTCCAGCTCCTTGATCTTATCCTGGAGGGCTTTAATCTTGCGTGTGTCGCTCATAGGTTCTATTACTTGCTTGTGTTCCCGTTCATACAGCTTGGAGTACTTGTACAGCCATTTATATACGGCCGTAGTTGATACTTCGTAAGTCTTGCTCACTTCTCGTACTGTCGTAAGGTTACGCTCTATCTCTCGTACCTTCTGCTTGCGGAAGCTCTCACTAAAGTAACGGTTCTGTCTGCTTCTTCTCTCTTTGAACTCTTCTATTGTTGCCATTTCTCATCCGGTTTGTAACCCGAAAATCGGTCAACTTATTTCAGGGGTGGACAGTTTAAGGTTCAGAGTTTAAGGTTTGACCTATTTCTACATTAGCGTTGACTGGTTGTTAGATTGCGGTATGGGTGCGGTTATTCTTCCTCGTTGGCCGGGTGCAATGTTTTGGCGAGCCTGCGTCTTCGGGCCTCTACCTTATCGG
>CAJXXO010000075.1 GCA_913062655.1 uncultured Bacteroidota bacterium
CTGGCGTATTGCCTGCAAATACACTCGCTACAGTTTGCAGCTCCGCACCATCAGCATTGATGGCCCCATTATCACTTTGCCCATCGGCAACAGTGACATAGGATAGCCGTAGGGTACCCCCATCCATACTTATGGCGCTAGCGTCATCTCCTTCATTGTTATAAAATGTAGCGTTATTTATTTCTGCCACACTACCCGCACTGCTGTTGCGTATCATCACAGGGGCATGGGTAGTAGCATAACTAATCCCTGTTGGCAGGTCGCTATTGTGTCCAATGAATGTGGTATTGAAGGCATACAGTGAGTCCAGTGCGCTAACCTGCACAGCCGCCACACCGGCATTACTGTCAATACGCGATTCCATTATATGAATCAGGTCTGCCTGTTGGTTGAAGTGCAACACTCCGGTGCTTTGTGCTGATACGTTGCGCAAGAATTGTGTAGAGTCGATCTGCCACTGTCCAGCGCTATCAGCTACGTACAATACCGCACCTGATGAATCGGATTGGTTGCCTTCGTGCATTACATGACGCATACTGCCGAGGGTAACACCATCGAGACGGAATACACCGCCATGTTGACCGGCTGTATTTAGATTGAATGTACTACTATCCAATGCAAGACTCAGGTAACCATTAGCATACAATACACCACCATCGTCAGCCGCTGCATTGCTGCTGAATGAGGAAGATGCTATATCCACCAATAGGTCGGGGCTACCTACATCATCAATATCAATGACAACTACCCCACCGATGCCATCTGCTACATTATTGGTAACGGTGCAGCTATCCATAATAAATCTGCTACCGGGTGTTGCAAACTCATCTTCCAGGTGAACCAGACCTCCGTCAACGGATGCATAGTTGCTATCGATTATGCAGTTGTTGAAGGAGAGATCTCCACTAATCGATCGATCCAGATTAATGAATCCACCATCCCGTGATACAGCCCGATTATCCCTTATTTCACAGTTATTGAAATAGAGACCGGCAGATGAATTATCCATATTGAAGACACCACCCTCAGGACCACGGTTTCCAATAAAAGAAGTATTTATAAAATGGAGGTTGGCATACACGTCCCTTCTAAAGTGGAACACACCCCCATCACCAGCACCGGTACCTGCTGTGTTATTATTAAATGAACAATCTACAAAGTACAAATCACCACCGGTATCATGGCCCGTGTAATCAGACACCGCCATAAAACCTGCAAAACCGAAAAATCCCTTAGGCCCATTACCGGTAATGTCGCATCCCATCATTATGGTGTCACCTTTTAGTGGGAGAAGATCATCTAGAATAGCGAAAACACCACCTCTAGTTATAAAACTACGGTTATCTCGAAATGTAGTACTATCTACTCTAAGATAGAGACTGTCGGAGGCACGAAATACACACCCACTACTGCCATCCGCATCATTATCCTCAAAGAGAGACTGGGTAATGTAAACTTCCGAGGTATTATCAAAGCGAGCACCCGCGCTATTAGTGGCAAAGTTTTCCCTTACGGTGCCCTCGCGCATGGAAAAGGCAGTAGCACCAGAAAAATAAAAAGCTGCACCGCTATTAACAGCAGAATCTCTATTAGAGGTAAAATCATCAATCGTTATAGCAGACTCCCCTCCTGTGTACATGAGTCCGCCATATTCTGCACGGTTTTGGCTTGAGGCGACACGGGTAAGGGTATTTGTGTCGGCAGAGCCGAGGTGAAACACCCCTCCGTCAGCGTCCGCTTTTTGCCCGATAAATGATGACGCTGTCAAGTCGATACCACGCATATGGGCAGTATCAGGCACATAGAAAAATCCACCAGATTGACCGGCTATGTTGCTATTGGCGGTTATGGAATCGATGATAAACCGGCCTGTCATATCATCCGTGCTGTACAACACACCACCATTATCGGCTGCGGAGTTATTATCAGCGATAACATTATACAATAGCGCAGTGCCTGTAAGTGTATCGTTGATACCTATGACACCACCGTTGCCGCTTATGGCACTGTTATCAGAAAGACTGGTATTTTTAACAGCCAAACCGTTCAGTCTGGCTGCGAGATAAGCAACGCCACCAGATGCACCTGCATTACCTGAAACAGTGGAACTATCAATAGTCAAGGCCTCTATATCTGAAGAAACATACAATACTCCTCCACTGCTATCAGCACTGTTATTGGTAATTGTACACTGTTTAAAACCCAGTGTATCATTTACTTCACCCATTGCACTCAGTACACCTCCGTACTGGTTGGCCGTGTTGTTGGTAAGGGTGGTATTGTACAGGTATGCCTTTGATCGCACCTCTTGCGTATATAAAAAGCCACCCGAACCTGTAGCCGTATTGTTCCGTACCGTGCTATTGGAAATCAAAGCATCCCTGAACCAGAAACCATCTACGTATAGGGATCTGGAGCGAAATACCCCACCCTCAAGAGCACTGTTATTTTCGAATGTAGTGCTATCAGCAAATAAGCGAAGTGACTGGGAAGAATACAAGAAACCACCATCATCACTGGCTGCGTTGTTTTTGACTACCGCATTTTGGATGTCAAGTGTTATATCATCCCAGAAATAAAAGGCGCCCCCTTTGTCTACTGCTGTGTTGTTGTCAAATGTGGTGTGGCTCACCTCCAGGTCAGCATCACTGTCTGGCAATACCCACATAAAACCACCATCATTATCGGCTGTATTTTGGGCGATAGTAGACTGATCGATGGTAAATAACGCATCATCATCCGTTTCTATCCAGGCAAATCCACCTCTGTCATCTGCATTATTCTGCTCAATAGTACTATTGATTATGTCAGTGGTAATATCGTCATCTGAATACAACCACAAGAATCCACCATCGTCATCGGCATGATTCAACCTTATATCAGCATCTACAATCTGAATGGTCAAATCATCGAGGTCTTCTTCATCAGAGTTAATAGAGAATACACCGCCATCATCCCCTGCAGTATTGTCTCTGATGACACAGCTATCAATCAACAGCAACTCATCATCAAAAAACTCCTCGTAGTTGAAAAGAAAACCGCCTTCGTCACCAGCACTATTCCCAATAATCTGACAGTTGACAAAGCCTAATTCATCTTCTATCTGATCATCGCCAGCGAACACACCACCATCATCATCGGCCGAGTTGTTTTGAAACAGGGTATGGAAAAAGTAGCTATCATCTTCCCAGTCATTATATAGGTGTAGAAAGCCACCGTCATTACCGGCCTCATTATTGACTACGGTACAATGATTGAGAATAGTATCATTACCAATGGTGTATATATCGCTGTCACCCGCGAAAACACCTCCGTCTTCGCTAGCTGAGTTGCTGTCGAATACTGTGCTATCTGCCCTCAAATACACATCAGTATCCACGTAAGCTACTCCACCGTGCACGTTGGATGAATTGTTGCGGATAGTGTCGTTTCGTAGCCATAGTTCAACATCATCATCAAACCAGAAGACGCCTCCATTTTCGCCTGACGTATTACCGTCTACCATGGAATGGGTAACATGAACAGCTTCATTGTCTGTAGTATATAGCCACATAAAGCCCCCATCTTCACCGGCTACGTTTTGGCCAATCGTGCTACCATTGATATTTACCAAAAGGTCAGTACTACCATTCTCCCACTGATCTATACTGAAAACACCACCTTCTTCGCCTGCTTCATTGCGGGTAATTACACAATTGTCAATGGATAATTGACTATTAGGTGTGCCAAATTCCGATATTACCCGCAGGAAGCCACCGCGGCCAGTGGCTACGTTGCTGTCAATAAGGCAATTGACAAACGACAAATTGCCGGCAACCCTTTTTCTGACATTCAGCACCCCACCATCATGGGCGCTATTATGCGTAAAGGAACAATCCACAAAGTGCAAATCACCCGCTATATTGTCATTCACTGTTATTACGCCTCCTCCTCCAGCACTTTGCGTAAACCCTACGGAGGTTGCATTACTATCAAACTTGCAATCTACAATGAACATATCTTCACCCAGCGTGCCGATATCATCATTCACGAACATAAATCCTCCACGGCCAAAGGGACTACCACTGGTGTAATTACCAACTATATCGCAGCCTAGCATTAGGGTGTCGCCCCCTAGAGCGTGAAGTGTATCATCTACCCGTATAGCTCCAGCAAAAGTCGCTCTTACGAAATTGTGCCGAAAGGTGGTAGTATCCATTCTAAGGCTTAAACTCTTTCGTGCTCTGAGGACACCTCCCTGATTTTGCGCGTTATTGCCTTCAAAGAGTGATTGCGCAAGGTGCAATTGTAAATCGCCTTCTGCAAATAAAGCCCCTCCGCCTAAGCCGCCAAACTGTCCAGCTGAATAAACGTTGCTTATAAACTGACTGGCCCGGATAGAAATGTAGGAAGAATCATTCGTATAAATAGCACCACCAACAAAGAGTGCGGTATCACTTGTGCAGGTTACATTATTTATACTTATATCGCTCTTCCCGTTGACACTTAAAAATGCACCAAATTCAGCTCTGTTGCCCATTGAATTAACCTCGCTTATATCAATCGATGATTGATCCGTATTAAGGTATAGGGCCCCGGTATTTTCGTTCTTATTGCCTATAAAAGATGAACGTTCAATGAATACTTCGGCCACAGATGCATGCAAAACGGACATACCAGACACAGCCGCATTGTGGCGAAAGCTAGAACCAGCGAACTTCATCACAATTGTATCATTGAGTGTTGCCGGATCAACCATGCCTGTGGCTGTATCGCCTCCCAGCCGCAGAAAGGAGCCTCCATTATCGGCTTTCTCCGTAAAGGTGCTTTGATACAAAAATATATTAGTAAAAGGAAGTACATCTGTCCACTTACCATCCAGGTTGTAGGCGGCTATATCAGTAGCTTCGAAAGTATCAATAGCCGGGGCGTTGATAGCCACATCGCCCGTCCAGTTGCGGAGGGTGAGATTACTAATCGCTAGTTTGCTCCCTTCTCCAGGCATATTCAGCACAATAGAATCACCCACTACACCTGCCTGGTAAGAGGCTGGCTCCCAGATGGTGCTGGAAGAGTCGTTTCCATAAATGGTAAAAGATTCTTTGCCCGCGGGTAGCACTATTCCCGTTTCAGTCCAGATACCATTCACATCCAGGTGGACAGTGCTGGTCTCTGTGCAGGTAGCTGCTTGCTGTATAGACGTAAAATCGCAACCGGAGCTACATACAGTAACAGTATCTTGCCCCAGACAAGTCCCTACAAATACCCTAGCCGTATCCAGTGTGGTATCACCAATTCCATTTACTACGGTAATAATAACATCGACAAATGGCGCATCAGCAGTAGTGAATAGGGTTTGACTGAAAGAGGTATCTACAATTCCACAAGGATCAGTATAGGTGCCCCAGTTACTGGGAGAGACCACGGCCGTATCTCCTGCGTAGAGCGCAAAAGAGGTATCATTTACCAATACGGTAGAGGGCGCATTTCTTACTAAGGTAATAGAGGCGGTTGTGCTCTGTGTATTACCTGAACTGTCCGTGGCGAATACTGAGATGGTTTGGGTAGTATTCAGCGCTGCGCAGTTGAACTGGGTAGGATTGAATGTCAATTCTTCCACTGTGCAGTTATCGCTTGCATTAGCCATAAGCAGCGAAGTATCCATAATATCAGCATAGCTACCCGGCCCGGTTACAATCAGCGTGTCGCTAAATGCCGTAATAGTAGGTGAAATGGTATCAATTACGTCAACCAAGGTCTGCGCGGTGGCTGTATTTCCGGCTGTATCGGTTACCGTGAGGGTCACCGGAATGCGTCTTGTTCCTTTAATAACGATATCTTCCAGCCCCCAGTTATCGAATTCGGAACCCGAGTTGGAGGGCTGTATCCATCTGAATTGGGTACTAGGTGTTTGTGCCGCTGATGGTATTCTGATGCTGTTAAAGTACCAATTGTACCAAGGAAAATCTCCGGCAGGGGTCGTATTCCAATCGGAGAAGATATTGACCCAGGTACTTCCACCATCTATGCTGTATTGTAAATACACCTCTTCGTCTGGTAAGTCGGGTTGCTCGCAGGTCTCGTTCTCATCATTGCCATATCGGATGAAGAATTGGATCAATCCACCCAGTGGTACATCCATAGGCCGTGTGGTGATGAATCGTTTACCAATATTCGGGCCTGATGATGCTGTATCGGTAGCCCAAAAATAAGGCGAGTTATCGGGTGAATTCTGTCCGTCACAGGTTGTTGCGCTTAGGGTAAGCGGAGACGAAGACCAGCCACTTGGCAATGTACCCGTATTAAAGTCAAAAGAGTCAAGGGGTACCCTGTACTCCAGATCATCACAATCGAACGAGGTACGGTCAAGAGACATGCTCGCGATGCCACAGTTATCTGTGCTGCCACTATCTATTTCGCCCGGCAACAAGGTGGCAGTTCCGGCACTATCCAGATAAATGTTGTAGGTGGTTTTCGCGATGGCGTTAGGTGGTGTAACGTCACCCACACAAGGTTGTGCAGTAGCAGTATAGGCTACTGACAAGAATACGATAAAAAATACAAGCTGTTGGTAAAAACGCTTAACAGTCATCATGCAATAATTTGAACACTACTAATGTGGTAGAGAAAGGGTGTGTGATTTGATTAGAGCTCTTCAATCTTTATAATGTCTACAATGTCTCCGATGTGATTGGACGATACATCAGAGGGCTCTACATATATCATCAGCTCATTTCTGTCCGAGTCACAATCTGCATTGATTACCTGACCAGGCTGCAAGGTGAGAGTAGCCTCCACTTCTTCTTCTTTTTTAGAAGGTGACTCATCGTCCCAGGTGTAAGTAATGGAAAGCGTACCTGATTCACTTTTGTTGGTGAATTGCAAAAAGCAATAGGTAAAATGGAAATCATTAGCCTCATCATGGCACTTCTCCATCCGATACTGGACGGTAAGCGTTTCTGTATCGAGAAACGTTTGCCAGGAGGTAGAAGCATCCTGCCCCTTTATAAGAGGTGTGACCAATAAAAACGCAATTAAGGTTAGGGTTCTCATGCCGGAAATTTTTTTTGGTTAATAGATGACAGACATACTTAGCCCGTCCGCTCATTTGGTGCATAATTACGAGTGCTCCTCAAAACAGCGTTCTCAAACCAAATAATCCGGTTCCTATATTTTAAATGATTGCCTGCTTTTCGATTCTCAAATGCCAAATCCGGCATTCTCAAATTGTCAATCGCTTGTTTTTCAATGTGTTATCGGCATTTGCACCAGCTCCAAGCTGTTGGTAGCCATAGCCACCATATAGATGGGTTCATGCGGGCGTGAACATCGATTGTCAGCCGGGAAAAATGGATGGCCACTAACAGCGCTAGCGCTTAGCAAGGTGCAAAAATTCGCCAGGTGATAATCCCGTTTCAGATTTAAATACGCGATAAAAGGTGCTCTTTGAGTTAAAGCCAGACAGCTCAGCAATTGTAGTGATAGATAGGTTATCCTTTGACATTAGCTGCTTCGCTGCTTCTATGCGATATAGATTAATGAGTTCATTTAGTGACTTACCAGAGAATCTTTTGACAGCATTGTAGAGGTAGGTTTTGTTGGTACCACAAAGCTGTGCCAATTCATCGGCCTTCAAATCAGGTCTTCTGAACACCTCTTCTTCATTGAAGTGATGCTGTACCTTTTGCCATACCTCATGCTCTATATCTTCCTTGTCGTCATTATCCCCCCTGTTGCCTTGATCTTCATTCTTCACTATGGATTGAAAAATATATCGCCATTCCTTATTTTTTTCAAATAGAGAATTGTGCATGTCCCTTAGGCGGACATGATAGCGCAAAAGGGCAATTAAGAGTATGAGCAATACGCCAATGACCCCAGTGGTAAGACCAATTGTTCTCTTCTTATCAGATAAATCCTGTACAAGAAACTGGATTTTTTTTGTTTTCAAATCATTTTCGTACCGCTCCGCAAAGTCAAACATTGCCGTTTGCTGTTGACTATCAATGATGGCGGCCTCTATTGAGTCGGCCTGTTGTAGAAATGTGTAGGCTGACTCGAAGTCACCCTTGTCAGCCAGCCTTCTGTTCCAAATATGGTAGAGGTAATATTTTTCCGTTGTCGCCAATTGATGCAGTCTAGCAGTCTTATCGTCTAGCAGATTTCTAATGGTGGTGTCAGGAATAAAAGGAGTTCCACCTGCCGCCTCATACCTATCAATTAGGTCGAGCCATAAATAATCGCATGATGCCTCCTTTTGACTGACCATCTCCCAAGCTTGCTGGAGGAGCACCTTTACCTGAGCAATACTGTCTTGTAGCAACAGTGACTCAATGTTAATACGCTCTAGCTGGGGCGTATAATACTCAAATTGAGGCAACAGTTGCTTTGCCTGTTCAATGTAGTAGGTCAAGCGCTCAGTATCATTTTCAGCAAGAGCTATTTCACCTTGGTTCAGGTAACAGAGTAGCGCCACATGATCGCTGATGTCTTCTTTCAGCAGGATTTGGAAGATATCGGAGGCTTTTTTGTGCTGCCCAATTGATATGAGTGCTACCCCCATATTTAAAGTAGCAATATGGCCCGGTTCTTTATACTGCAAACTATCTGGCAATACGTAATAGCTCTCAGCAAAAAGGTCATAGGCACTACGATGGTAGCCAATAGCCAGGTAAGCTGCTCCTAGATTGCTAGCCGCTTTGGCATAATTTACAGTATCCCCTATAGCGTCAAATAAAGCCAGGGCTCTCTTCCACGCCTCTATACCTTTTCTATAAGAGAATTGGGAATAGTGGGCACTTCCTATCAACAACTGGACAACAGCCAGTTGGGTTGTATCCCGATTCTTTTGGGCTAGTAGACGAGCATGAACCAAGTAAGACAGCGCAGAGTCTTGGGCATTGGCAGTAATTAACGCTTGTGCCTGGCTAATGGTATGGTCCAGTGTTGTCGGAGTGCCTACGGTTGGCTTCGCGACTACCTTGGACTGCGTGTCATTGACCGATCCATCATTTGGCACAGGTATATAACTTCCATTGGGGTACTGCTGTCGTGTTGGCTCTTCCCCACTACCAAAAGCTGTTACTATATGGATAGGCTGTCCGTATACCCCTACTGATATGCTTAGTAATAGTAGCCACAGCATCCAACTATTATAGGACTGATGGCTCGTAAATACACCACGGCATGGAAAATTGATACGATGTAACCTGGGCCATGAACGAAGCAGGGTAGGTATGCCTCGAGTATTTTTACCGGTGGTATAAGTTGGCATATTAGTCATGGGTCACGCATTTACTAATCATTGACTTATTCCACAATTCCGGAAGAAGACGATTTAATTATACACCAATACTTTCCATCCATGCAGCACATTCGAATAGCCAATTCGATAGAAAGTAATTCCGTCCAAGAAGACAAAGGGACGATGTCATAAAGAATGAAGGGATAAACACAAAAATAGAGTACCCCATCTAAACGGTCAAACCGTGCACCCCTAAAAAGTAGCGGTGCCTAATGACTCTTCACATAGCCCATTAGTGGCATTGAGCGCTTCTACTTTGACGAACAGGATTACGGCCTCCGGCCCTGATCCTAATAGGGGGTACAAACCCAACCAAGGCCAGACTCCCTCATGCTTTTTCATGATCGGGTAGGACTGGCAAGCAAGCTATTAACCGTGGACAGGATTACGGCCTCCGGCCGTGATCCTAAATAGGGTGGTACAACAAAAGCCTTGCGAAGCTATCGCTTCGGCCGTGCTTTTTTATGGGTGCTCTTGCGCGAGCGACTAAACAAACGCAGGATTACGGCCTCCGGCCGTGATCCTAAATAGGGGGGAGTACAACAAAAGCCTTGCGAAGCTATCGCTTCGGCCGTGCTTTTTATGGGTGCTCTTGCGCGAGCAACAGAACAAAAACAGGATTACGGCCTCCG
>CAJXXO010000076.1 GCA_913062655.1 uncultured Bacteroidota bacterium
GCCTATTAATACCGGCAGAAGGGGAATAATCATATTGGCCATCAGGAGGTAAATAGAAAAGGCACGGTCCCAGTTTGACACGTGGGGATGGTGTGCAAATAGGCTATCGTCAATGTCATCAGAATGGCGGAGCCACAGGAAAAATGGTCGGCCTTGCACCCGGTTGCTCATGGCGCTGACCAAACTGTAGTTCAATAGATAGCCTACCGGACCGATAGCACAGCCAATAGCCAGCCCGTAATCCACGGAAGAAGAGAAGGTAGCTAAAAGGGCTATTAAAGTGGCGATAATCGCAATGATCAACTTTCTATGCACAGTCAACCATGGCTTACGTCTGTTGTACAAGAGGTAAAAAGGGACACCTGTTCCCAGGGCGAGTAGAAGAATGGAGGCCATAGCCCCTTAAAATTACGCAGTGGCTTGTTTCTTTTTCCAACCTTGGTAGAGGTCAAGTCCGATAGACCCCAACAAACCACCTAATACCGTGCCGTAAAGGGTGCTCCGCCACCAGACTGAATAGATGGGACAGCTATCGCCTTGGCAGCCGATAAAATACCAATAGGCATAGCCAGCCAGGGCACCTAAAGCGGCCATTACCAAGATAGGGGTGTTTTTTTTCAGGTAGTGTTTCATATCAGATCTCGCATTGATTGCCACGGCATGCACCGCAGCCATAATTCAACAGGGCCATACCGGTAAACAAGAGGCCTACGCCAGCCACGGTATAGTCGGCCACTGAAAATCCATTTATCGCTACACCGGCCCCGATCACCAACTGTATGATACGGGTAATGGGCCATTTTCTGGGGTGAAAGTATAGTTTGATCGCTTGCATAGTAAAAAGAAGCGGAGACCGGACCTGTGCCGGTCTCCACCGTTATCCAGTTTTACAAATCGCGCTTGATGAGATAGAAGTCGGTTTTGTCACCTTCCATGTTCTCAGTCGCTTCATAGTCTTTCAGCGTTTTTGGCGGAGGTACAATGACCTTATCCCCCTTGCGCCAGTTCACCGGGCAGGCTACACCATTGGTGTCTGCTGTCTGCAGCGCTACCAGCGCCCGCTTGATTTCGTCCATGTTTCTACCAATATTCAGTGGGTAGTACATGATGAGGCGGATGATGCCTTCCGGATCCATGAAGAATACAGCGCGTACCGCTGCGGTGCTGGCTTCACCAGGGTGCAGCATACCGTACAGCTTAGCTACGTGCATGTCCAGGTCAGCGATGATCGGGAAATCCATGTAAATACCGGTACGCTCCTTTACATTGGCGACCCAGGCAATGTGGCTGTGAATGCTGTCAATACTCAAGCCAATAAGCTTGGTGTTCTGACTTTCAAACCATTCTTTTTCCTCGGCAAATGCACTCATTTCGGTAGTACATACCGGGGTAAAGTCTGCCGGGTGACTAAACATCACCACCCAGTTGCCTTTGTTGTAATCGGAAAGTTTCAGCATCCCCTGGGTAGTCATCACCTCGAAGTCTGGCGCTTTATCACCTATGCGTGGCATGGTGTACGCTTGTTCTTTTTGGGTTACTTCTTCCATATGAAAAATGTTATTTGCTAGTTAAACAATCAATTATTGCTCGATCGGTAGACCTTGACGGGCCCAGTCTTTTATGCCACCTTTCATATTGATGACATGCTTGAAGCCCATTTCGCGCATCTGATTGGCTGCCTGCGCACTGCGGCCGCCCACAGCACAATAGACCACATAGGTCTGGTCTTTGTCCAGTTCGCTTACTTTTTCCTTGAAATTCGGTTTGTAGAAATCAATGAAAGTGGCGTTGGCTAAGTGTCCGCGGTCCCATTCGCCAGGGGTGCGTACATCCAGCAATTCGGCTTCACCTGCGGTGACCAGCGCATTGCATTCACTCACATTTTTGTGCTCTACAATGCCTTGTGCTGTGCTTTGCGTAGTGGGTGCCTGCTGCATACTGCGCCCTGTCTCGCCATCAGTTTGGCAGCTCGCCATAGTAAGGCAACTGACCAGGGCAACGAAGGTGTGTAGAATTGTCTTCATAGAAACATATTGTAAACAATAAGGCACCCCAACAGGTGCCTTATTGGGTTTAATAATTACTGGCTACTTCTCCTTTCCAGCCCATAATGCCGGTACCTAGATTGTACAGCTCGCTAAAGCCTTGGCTGGCCATAAACCCGCAAGCACTTCCACTACGGTTACCACTGCGGCAATACACATAGTAGGCTTTGGATTTGTCCAACTCAGCTATGCGCTGTGGGAAATCCGGGCCCATGATATTGATCTGTATGGAACCGGGGATGTGCTCATCTGCGTACTCCGCATCTGTGCGCACATCCAGGATCACGGCATTGGGATCATTCTGGATGCCCTTTTCAAATTCTTCCGGAGAGATATTCTTGTATCCGTACATAGTCTATTCTCGTTTTAGGCGTTTACAGGATCTTCATCAAAGGTCTTTACATGCTCACTCATATCGAGCACCTTGGCATCCGGCTGAAGGGTGGCGAGGATGCTGGATCCTACGGCAGAGCGATAGCCGCCCGCGCAATGGAGCACTATCGGCTTATCTGTTGGGATACGGTCATGCTGTTCGCGCAACTCAGGAAGCGATACCACCATGGCATCGTCAAATTTTAAGCCATTATCGGCCACTTCGTTGGCGTTGCGTAAGTCCACAATAGTGTATTGGTTCATATGTAATTTAAAGTCGTCAAAGTCAAAGGACTCGGTTTTTTCGGTGAACCGGTCACTATCATAGACGACTGCACCTTTGATGCGTTGTTCGTACCCGATCTTGGCCAATCTGCGGATAGCATTCTCCAGCAGGTCCTCATCATCCGATACCAGGTAGAATTCTTCATCGGGATTAATGATGGAACCCACCCAGGTTTCAAAGCGGTCGCCTTCGGTATTAGGGATATTGAAGGAGCCTGGCAGATGACCGGCTTGATAGTCGGCTGCTTCGCGAATGTCTACTATGGCATACCCTGTTGCTAAAGTGCCGTTACGGTCCAGGCGTGTTACCTGTTCCACGCTTGGCTCGTAGTTTTCGGCCCCGACACGATTCATCTCCACCGCATAGGGAAAGTACTTAGGCACAAAGGGTTGGCCCTCCAGTAGAGCATCAACAAAAGAGGCTTTCGTCTCCATCTTAAAGGCCCAGTTGGTCTGTTTCTCCCGACCGATGGTGGACTCGGTGTCATCACTCATATTTTTACCACACAAAGAACCGGCTCCATGTGCAGGATAGACTTTTACGTCATCCGGTAGTTGCTTGAATACGTTTTGAATGGTATCGTACATCATGCCGGCCAGCTCAGCCCGCTTGCCGGTGAGGTTGCCTGCGCTTTCACGCAAGTCCGGGCGGCCTACGTCACCAATGAAAAGGGAGTCACCGGTAAAAGCCGCTGCTTCCTTACCCTTTTCGTCAATCAATAGGTAAGTATTGTGGTCAGGGCTGTGACCCGGAGTGAAAAGGGCCTTGAAGGTTACCTCACCTACTTGTACCGTTTCGTTGTGATCAAGTGTTCGGGCTGGATAATCAACGCCCATCTTAGGGTTGACAAAGGTGGTAGCGCCATGCTCTTTGATCAGCTCGAGGTGACAGCTCACAAAATCAGCATGAGGGTGTGTCTCCAGCACGGTCGTTATGGTAGCGTTATGCGCCTGGGCAAATTCCAGGTAAGGCTGCGGATCGCGAGCTGGGTCAACAACGGCTGCCTCCTGTCCGCTTACAATGATGTAAGAGGCATGGGCTAGCTTCTCGTCATAAAATTGTTGAATGGTCATAATCAGTTTCTGTTTTTAAGGCTTTGTCAATTGCGTTCACAAAAGTATGAACATATCTTCATGTATGCAAGTAACGATGGTGGGGGTATTTGGTTCACTGCTTCAAAATAACCTACTATGCGCTGATAATCAACAAAATGGAGGCGATGTTAAGAGGTGTTATGATCGTGGGTCTAGCTTTTGGTCAGCTTGACATCTTCCTCAAATACGATGTGCAGCACTACTTCGCCCACGGCCTGCATTACTTGTGGATCGATTACTGACAAGTCATCATCGTGTGTGTGCCAACTCTCGTCAAAACGGCCGGTATTGGGGTCGTAGTGGATAATATCTACGGTTGGAATATTGGCAATGGTATTCACGAAATAGTGATCATCCGTGATGGGAATACCATTTTGCTGAATGAAGTATTGTCCATACCCGAGTTGACCGGCCTTGCGCCAGATTCGATCGGTCAGGCGTGGTGCAAATTGGCGGGAATAGCCCTCTTTGGGGAAGGTGGCCTCAGCAGCACCCACCATATCGAGCAATATCCCATAGCGATAGGCCGCATCGGTGCGGTGGCGGTTCTTACTCCAGTGCTGGGAGCCCAGGCACCACGATTTCATAGACTGTTCCTGCGTGGCCACATAGCCCATATTGTCAGGCTTACCCTGGTCTTCCGCATCAAAGAGAATGATATCTACGCCTAGGTTTTGCAGCGGCTGTTGTGAAAAGAGCCGCGCTATTTCCAGCAATACCGCAACGCCACTGCCCCCGTCATTTGCCCCTAGAATGGGTTCTTTTCTGCGGTTTTCATCAGAGTCGTGGTCAGCGTAGAGGCGTGTATCCCAGTGGGCCATCAGCAGTATACGCTGTTTGGCTGCCGGATTCACCTCGGCAATAATATTGGTGAAGTCGGTCACTTTGCCATTGAATAGGCGACCGCGGCCTTTTTGTTGTATGATATTTTCGGGGCCTACCCATTTGCCCAATTGATCGACCAGATATTGACGGCAAGCATCGTGCTCTGGTGTGCCAGGTACCCGTGGCCCGAAGTTCACCTGGTCGGCTACAAATTGGAAAGCCGAATCGGCATTGAAATCGGGAATGGTAACGGTAACCGGTTGCGGAGCCGGTGCAGGGGGCATGTTGTTGGGCTGCTCTTGTGTGGTGTTGTCACTGCATGACGCCAACAATGTCAGCCAAGCTATACTAATTACTGAAATCCAACGCATGATGTATTATTTAAGGCTCCAGGTGGTGCCGTCTTTTCCGTCTTTGATCACGATACCTAACTCATTTAATTGATCTCGTATTTTATCGGCTGTAGCAAAATCCTTGTTGGCGCGGGCACTTTGCCGAATCTCAATCAATAGCTGCATCAATCCCTCCAGGGCATCTCCACCTTCTTCCTCTTCCTTCAGGCCCAGTACCTCTTCTACAAAGTTGTGGAAGGTTTCTTGCAAGCGCTTGAGGGTTGCGGCACTTATCGCTTTAATATCCTGCTGTCCGTTGGCAAAGGCGTTGGCTTTGGAGCCTAGTTCAAATAAATTGGCCAACAGCATAGCGGAATTAAAGTCATCATTCATGTGCTGGTAACACTCTTCGCACCAAGCTACAATCTGTTTATCCATCGCGCCATCCGTACCGGTATGCCCTTCCGGCAAGGTGAGGCTTTCTACCGCTTTTTTGGCACTCATCAGCCGCTTGTATCCTTTCTCTGCTGCTTTGAGGGCCTCATTGGAAAAGTCGAGTGTGCTGCGATAGTGGCTCTGGAGAATGAAAAAGCGCACCGTCATCGGGCTGTACGCCTGGTCGAGCAACTTGTTGTCGCCTGTAAACAGCTCTTGACAGGAAATGCCGTTGCCCAATGATTTCCCCATCTTTTGACCATTGACGGTGACCATATTATTGTGGAGCCAGTAGCGGGCAAATGGCTTTTCTGTCAGCGCTTCCCCTTGTGCGATCTCACATTCATGGTGGGGAAACATGTTCTCATTGCCTCCACCATGGATGTCAAAGGTATCACCCAGGTACTTCTGACTCATGACGGTACACTCGATGTGCCAGCCGGGATACCCCATACCCCACGGAGAGTTCCACTGCATCAAATGGCTGGGTTGTGCCTTTTTCCATACGGCAAAGTCAAGGGGATTGCGCTTTTCACTTTGGCCATCCAGTTCACGGTTGGCCGCTCCTTCCATCATTTCTTCAATCTTCCGATTGCTCAGTTTACCATAATCGTGTTGCTCGTTGTAGGTGGTCACATCAAAGTAGACTGATCCATGGCTTTCATAGGCATACCCCTTTTTTATCAACTGCTTCACGGCATCGATCTGCTCCGGGATGTGGCCGGAGGGTCTTGGCGCAATGCTGGGCCGGAGGACGTTCAGGGCATCCATGTCGCGGTAGTAGGCGCCCATGTAATGTTCTACTATTTCCATGGGTTCCATCTGTTCCAATCGCGACTGCTTGGAGATTTTATCCTCTCCGCCATCACCATCATCGGTCAGGTGGCCTACATCGGTTATATTTTGCACATAGCGCACCTTATATCCTACATGCTTCAGGTAGCGGTAGATCAGATCGAAGGATACATATGACTTGGCGTGACCCAAATGCGGATAGCCATATACGGTGGGTCCACAGACGTACATACCGACAAAGGGCGGATTGATGGGTTCGAACTTCTCCTTCTTGCGGGTTAGCGTATTGTACAGGTGGATAGTTTGCTCCATAGGCGCAAAGATAGCCATTCAACCGGGGTTGGCGTACCTACTAATTGGCCTTCTTCCAATGTACCATTACCGGATAATGGTCAGAGCCGGAAGCAGAAATACGCGTGTAGTCTACCACATCTATGGTGTTGTCCACCAGTACATGGTCGATGCGCAGCCACGGAATCTGTCCGGCAAAAGTGGCTCCAATACCCCAGCCCTTTGCCCTAAAGGCATCCTGCAGGTCAGATGAGAGTTGATGATACGTGTAGGAGACGGGTGTATCGTTAAAGTCACCACAAACGATCACAGGGTGAGGACTCTCGCGAATGGCAGTTGCGATGATTTTTGCTTGTGGCGCCCGGTTGATATAGCCTTTCTTCAGTTTGCTGAATACGCGTCTTGAGGTAGCCACATCGGCATCTTGCTCCTGCAAGAGTCGCTGCACATACGTTTCCCCTTCCGAGCCCAGGTAGGTAGATTGAAGATGTACATTAAATACGCGTATAGTATCTTCCTCAATTACCAGGTCGGTGTAAATGCACAGGTTGTTTGTACCGTCAAAATTGATGTACCCCTCCTTGACGATGGGAAAGCGACTAAAGGTAGCCTGTCCAAACTCGGCTCCGTGCCGGAGTTGCACCTGGTTGTGTACAAAAGCATGGGGGAGGTCGAGCTGCTGCTTCAAGCTTTCGACATTCTCAAAGGCCCCTTCTTTTTCAGAGTAAAACTCCTGTAGACACAAAATGTCAGGTTGTTGTGCTGTGAGCATGCGCACCATATTGCTGCGGGTAGCCACATTATTACTCCAATTGTAAAGGTCAAAGTTGCGCACATTATACGTCATAAGGGCGATGCCTTCCTCCTTGTCGGACCCCAGATGAAAGCCCCAGAAATCGCGCAGGTGATTCCATCCCAGGGCGATCACTATCAGAGATAGCAGGAAATACCGCTTACCGACTACCAGCCAAGCGATGACAAATAGCAGATTCAGTCCCAAAAAAATGGGGTAGGCCAACCCAAAAAAGGCGAGGGGCCAGAGGGTGGCCGGACTGATGTGGACAGACAAATAAGCCAGCAGCAAGGGTATAGCTACCAACACATTGAGGATGTACCCCACTTTCCAGATTGCCCGCCTCATGGTGGGTTAAAACTAATTGTCTTTACTAAAATGAAAGAGGAAATCTTTCTCTTCTTTGGTGAGGCCATCATAGCCAGAGCGACTGATCTTATCCAATATTTCGTCCAGTCGTTTTTGCTTATCAGCATTGTCGGTTTGTTGTTGGCTGTGGCGGCTTCTGCGTTGCTTGCGACTTTTTACCTTTTCGGTGTTGGTGTAGTGTACACGAGGTCCTTTGGGCCGCACAAACCAGCCTATGACCGTATCGATTACTGCATTTACACCTTTGGACCAATCTTGGCCTGACTGCAGTTGTTTAATGAACAGGTAGCCAAAGCCGGCTCCTCCCAGGTGAGCGATGCTACCCCCTGCATTGCCGCCCCCCATACCCAATATGTCGAGAACAACCGCTACCAGGGCAATCCACTTCAGCTTGACCGCCCCTAGAAAAATCAGGTGAATCCGGTAGTCGGGGAGTAAGGTTGCGGTGGCCACTACAATCGCCATCACCCCGGCAGAGGCGCCCAGGGCTTCCGCTGTTGAAACACTTTGCTGGAAGTAAGGCAGCACATTGAACAACAACATGTAGAACAACCCACCGGCCAGGGCCCCAAGAATGTACAAAGGCAATATTTTGCGCTGACCGAGGTACTCTGACAAGATGCGGCCCAGCCAATAGAGCCAGAGCATATTGAACAAAATATGGAAGAGCCCTATGTGGGCAAACATATGGGTGAAAAGCGTCCAGGGCCGGGTAATGAACTTGCCGAGATCGGCCGGTAACATAAATTGCTTGGTGACCATGGCCGCCCATTCGGGGTGACCCACGAAAATCTTCAGAATGAGAATGGTCAGATTAAGGAAGAGGAAAACCGCCACATTGGCGAAAATCAATCGGGTAATGATATTGCCCTTTTGAAATTCGAATTTCAGGTCGTCCCAGATGGATGAATTTCGGTACATCAGAAAAAGTCCCTCCTGGATTTTTGCCAATATTTGATCAAAATAAACCCGAATAGCATACCGCCCAAGTGGGCAAAGTGCGCGATATTGTCGCCTGGATTGTTGCTGAAGCCCAGGTACAATTCGATGGCTGCATAGGCGATTACAAAGTACTTCGCCTTAATAGGTATGGGTGGAAAGAGCAGCATCAAACGGGTGTTGGGAAACAACAAACCAAAACCCAACAGGATGCCATACACCGCACCAGAAGCCCCAACGGTAGGAATATTGAGCATCAGGTTCAACTGACCCATCTGTGCATCGGAGTAGTTTTTCCCCTGATTGAATACACTTGCCCCTTCGTTGATCACCGTGCGCACCGTCTCGGTGTCCATATCGGCTACCAGGTTCAGGTATTGAAAGTGGAGTACCCCCAAGTGAAGGGCCGCAGCTCCGAGCCCGGTTATCAGGTAAAAGGTCAGGAATCGCTTCGGTCCCCACACTTGCTCCAACGGGCTGCCAAACATCCAAAGGGCGAACATATTGAAGAAAATATGGAATAACCCACCATGCATAAACATGTGGGTAATGAGTTGGTAGGGCTCAAAGTGGGCCGATTTCCAATAGTATAAACCGGCCAGTCGGTTGAGGTCGACACCTTGACCGCCCAATATGATCAAGGCCACGAAAGCCAGCACATTGAGAATGAGCAGGTTTTTTACCACATCGGGCATGACTCTGAATCCACCTCCGATCATCTAGCGTTTCTTTTGAAATTGTTGCTCCAGCTCCTGCACCGTATATTTTACAAAGGTGCGATTACCATTCGGAGCTTTATAAAAGTCTTGGCAGGCAAATAGTTCGTCAATCAACCTGCGCATCTCTTTTTCCGACAGGGGCTTGCCTTTTTTTATCGCCATTTGAGCGGCCAGGGATCGGGCCAGGTTTTCCCGCTTGGCAATATCCAATTCTGATTCGTGCATCTTGTACTGTTCCAGCAGTCCCTCTACCACTTTTTGCTCGGCCTGTCCTTCCATATCAGCCGGCAGGCCGTGGACCACAAAATCAGATTGACCAAATTCCTGAATATCAAATCCCAGGGCATTTACCTCCGGCAACAGGTCTTTGAGCAGTTGTGCGTCCGCGGTAGTAAGGTGAAGGGTTTGCGGAAAGAGGGTTTTCTGGGTAGCCATCCGGCTTTCTTGCAGGGCACGCAGGTAGCGTTCGAAGAGCACCCGTTCGTGGGCAGCCTGCTGATCGATAATAATCATCCCCGCCTTGATGGTGGCAAAGATGTAGCTGTAGTGAAATTTATAGGGCCGCATTTCTTCCTGCTCTTCCCA